>NZ_JAQYXC010000301.1:0-333 GCF_036322365.1 Streptomyces sp. SP18CS02 | reverse complement strand
CCACGGCAGATGCATCCGCCCCGGACTCCGCCCTCCCGGACTCCGCCCTCCCGGGCACCCGCCCCCCGGCGGCGGCCCTACCGGGGACGGCCCACCAGGTGGGCGGCGTGTCGGGAAGGGCCGCGCGGGGGGGGGGGGCGTGGGCGGGGGGGGGGGGGGTGGTGGGCGGGGGCGTGTGGGGGGTGGTGGGCAGGCGCCGGCCGCCGGGGGCGGCGCCGCCCGCCCCGCCCCCCCCCCGCCCCCGCCCCCCCCCCCGCCCCGCCCCCCGGCCACCCCGGCCCCCCCGGCCTCAGGGCCGCGGAGGGCGGCCGACAGGCGGCCCTCCCGGGCCTG
>NZ_JAQYXC010000300.1:0-87803 GCF_036322365.1 Streptomyces sp. SP18CS02 | reverse complement strand
GTGCAGAACGTCGTGGGTCTGATCAACATCGGTGTGCAGGACCTCCTCAACGACACGCAGAACCAGCAGTGCGTGGAGAACTCCACGGCGGTCAAGGGTGACAGCGCCCTGTCGCACATCCTGGAGAACGTCATCTCCGAGAACGGAGCCGTGGCCGTCGACTGACGCGCCCACCGTCGCGCGACGCACGCGCGGGCACGAGCGGGCCCCCCACCCGGGACGTCGGGCGGGGGGCCCGCTCGCGCGCTCAGCGCTCACCGAAGAAGTCTGAAACATTTCCCCCCGGCCGCCGCGTCAATGAGGTGGAGGACGACAGCAGCGGTGAAGGGGAGGGCATGAGAAGGTCCCGCGCGGACGAGTTCATGGAGTTCGCGGCCGGCCGTACCGGCTCGCTCTTCCGTTCGGCCTGCCTGCTGACCAGCGGCGACACGCATCGCGCCGAGGACCTGGTGCAGGAGACCCTCGGCCGCATGTACGCGGTGTGGGGGCGGATGACACGGGTGGGCAACCCCGCCGGGTACGCCCAGACCGTTCTCGTACGCACCTACCTCAGCCAGCAGCGGCGCCGCTCGGCCGGCGAACGTCCCCTGGGGGAGCTGCCGGACACCGCGCAGCCGCAGGGGGACGACCCGGCGCTGCGGGTCGCGCTGCTCGACGCGCTGGCCCGGCTGGCGCCGAAGGACCGGGCGGTGGTGGTGCTGCGGTACTGGGAGGACCGCAGCGTCGAGGAGACCGCCGAGGCGATGCGGGTGAGCTCCGCCGCCGTTCGCACCCGTTCGGTGCGGGCCCTCGCGCGGCTCCGGGAGCACCTCGGCGGCAGCATCGCCGAGTTCGCCGCCCGCTGACCCGGCCGCTCGCCGTCCGCCACCCCCTTCAGGATTTTCCCCTCATGGACCGGAGATGGTGATCCAGCATGCCTTTCGAAGAGGAACTCGGTGACGCCCTGCGCCGTACCGGCGACGGCTTCACGGCGCCGGACGGCCCCGCCCTGGTGAGCGGCGGCGTCTCACGGGGCCGCCGCAAGGTGGTGCGGCGCAAGGCCGCCGCGGTGACCGGCAGCGTGCTCGCGCTCTCCCTGGTCGGTCTCGGCGGCGCGTACACCGGCGGACTGCTCGACGGCGGGGGCGAGGGGGCACCGGTGTCCGTGGCGGCGCCGCAGCCGCTGGGAGGCGGGAACACCACCGCCGAAAGCATGCTCAAGATGTTCCGGGAGCTGCTGCCCGAGGGGGAGCTGACCGAGCAGGACGTGCGCGGCACGGACCACGAACTGGGCCCCCTGGTGTCCGGTGTCTTCGACGACGGGAAGGGCAGGGCCGCCGTCTCGCTGAGTCTCTACCGCAACGTGCCGGGGGCGACGGGCCATGTCGAGTGCCCGGACAAGGTCTTCGTCCCGTACGACGCGTGCACCAGCGAGAAGCTGCCGGACGGATCACGGCTGATGGTGCTCCAGGGGTACGAATACCCCGACAAGCGCGAGGAGACCAAGAGCTGGCGGGCCGTCCTGCTGACCGCCGACGGCTTCCTCGTCGACGCGAACGAGTGGAACGCGCCCGCCCAGAAGGGGGCCGAGATCACCCGGCCCGACCCGCCGCTGACCCCCGCCCGGCTGAAGGCCCTGGTGACGGCCGGACAGTGGCGGGCCGTGCTCGACGGCGTGCCGCGGCCGGGTCGCGACAAGGGCGGGAAGTCCCCCGCCCCCGGGGGCAGCGCGGTGCCCACCGGCGTCGACGCCGTCACGACGCTCGTGTCGCTGCTGCCCAAGGGGCTGCAGGTGACCGCCAGGGGCGGCCAGGACGACTTCGGCTACGTCGTCGTGGACGACGGCAGGGGCAGAAGCCTGGTGCAGGTCAACGCCCAGCCCCGGATGGGGGACGTCGAGAGCGAGCTCTTCCCCGAAGGGTCCTACAGCACGCTGCCCGACGGCACCAAGGTCGCGCTCTCCCGGAAGCCGGGGGAGAAGGGCGGTGAGGGCGTCGTGTGGTGGAGCGTCGACACCATCCGTCCCGACGGCTTCCGGGTCGTGGTCTCCGCGTTCAACGCGGGCGCCCAGCACGAGGCCGCCACCCGCGAGGAGCCCGCGCTCACCATGGACCAGCTGAAGTCCATCGCGACCAGCAAGAAGTGGACCGGGGCGAGCGAGTAGGGGCGCGCGGCGGAACGGGCGGGCGGAGTCGACGGGCGGACCGGGGGCCGGTGGTCCGGGGCCGGGGTTCCGGGCCGGTGGTCCGGGGCCGGGGAGCGGACCGAGCGCCCACCCCGTGAGGTCACTTGGCGTCGGAATACCGCTCGACCGTCGCCGTGGTGAACGGGAAGCGCACCGGGGTGTCCCCGAACACGATCCGCCCGGCTGTGTCCCCGGCCGCGCGGATCGCCTCGGTGACCTCCGCCGCCTCCTCCGCGGGGCAGTGCACGATCACCTCGTCGTGCTGGAAGAACACCAGCTCGGCGCGGAGCGAGGCGGTCGCCTGCCGCAGCGCGGCGAGCATCAGCAGCGCCCAGTCGGCCGCGCTGCCCTGCACCACGAAGTTCCGGGTGAACCGGCCCCGCGCGCGGGCGTTCACCGAGGCGTACCCCGGCGTGAAACCGCCGTCCTCGGCCGGCTGCTCCCCGCCCTCCTGTGGGATGCCCGCCTCCTCCGCCTCGCCCGCGCCCGCCGCGCGGGGGCTCGTCCGGCCCAGCCAGGTGCGGACCAGCCGGCCCTCCTCGCCCGCCTTCGCCGCGTCGTCCACGAACGCCACCGCGCGCGGGAAGCGGCGGCGCAGGGCCGCCAGGTTCTTCAGCCCGTCGCCGCTGGTCTGCCCGTAGATCGCGCCCAGCAGCGCCAGCTTGGCGTGGCCGCGGTCCCCGGAGAAGGCCCGGTCGGACAGCCGGGTGTACAGGTCGTCCGGGTGCCCCGCGACCTCCATCAGCCCGGGGTCCCGGGAGATCGCCGCCAGCACCCTCGGCTCCATCTGGTCGGCGTCCGCGACGATGAGCCGCCAGCCGTCGTCGGCGACGACCGCCTGCCGTATCACCTTGGGGATCTGCAGCGCGCCGCCGCCGTTGGTCGTCCAGCGGCCGCTGACCGTGCCCCCCGGCACGTACTCCGGCCGGAAGCGCCCGTCGCGCACCCAGTCCTGGAGCCAGCTCCAGCCGTGCGCCGTCCAGATCCGGTACAGCTTCTTGTACGCGACGAGCGGCTCGACGGCCGGATGGTCGAGCTCCTCCAGCTCCCAGCGCCGGGTGGACCTCACCCGGATGCCGGCCTGCGCGAACGCCTTCACCACGTCCGCCGGAAGATCCGGCCGCACCCGGCGCCCGAAGGCCGCCGACACCTCGTCCGCCAGCTCGGCAAGGCGCCGGGGCTCGCCCCCGCCCGCGTACCGCTCGCCCAGCAGACCGTCCAGGACCGCCCGGTGGACGTCGGCCCGCCAGGGCAGCCCCGCCCGGTGCATCTCGGCGGCCACCAGCATGCCCGCCGACTCGGCCGCGGTCAGCAGCCGCATCCGCCCGGGGTGCTCGGCCGCCCCGTGTCTTCGCTGCTGGTCGGCGTACACCTCCAGCAGGCCCTCGAACGGCACGTCCCGGGCGGCCTGCGGCTCGAACAGCGAGGACTGCGAGCCCGGTTCGGCCGCCCGCTGGGGAGGGTCGGCCGGTACGGGACGGCGGTGCAGCCGCGCCCAGGCCGCCGCCGCCGAGCGGGGCTCGCCCAGCCGCCCCTCGTGCCCGAGCAGCAGCTGTTCGGCGTCCTCGATGTCGTAGCACCGCTCGACCCGCACCCCCGCCGCGAGCAGCCGGGGGTAGACGTCGGGGGTGGAGCGCCACACCCACCGGCCGACGCCGGGGCGGGAGCGCACCGCCTCCACGAGATCGGGCTCGCTCACCACGGGACCTGCGGGCAGCCCGTCCCCGCCGAGGGGCACCAGAAGGGCCCCGCCGCCCTCGGTGCTGTCCAGCGCCCATCTCTCGCTCACACATGCGAGTCTGGCAGCCGGCACTGACAACGGCGTCGTTCCCGGGGTCGTGTCACGCGGCAGGCCGCACGGGGGCCGCCCTCGTACGGAGGGAGTGCGCGAGGGCGCTCGGCGGACGCGATGCGGGCGCCGACCGGGCAGGGTGCCAGGGCCGGCACCAGTGCTCACCCCCGCGCGGTCGCCCGCCGTCGCGGCCGTCGCGGCCGTCGTCGCGGAGGAGCGTGCGGGCCGGCGGCCGGCCCAGCGGTGCGCGAAGGGCGTACGGGAGGGGGCGCCGTCCCCGGATCTGCGGGCCGCCCCCGCCTTCGGGACGGGAGGCCGCCGTGAGCGCCCGTGATCAGCAGCGCGGGACGGGTCGCCCCGGGTTCGTGGTTCTGATCGTTTCGTGGTTCTGTTCGGGGACGGGGACCATCGTGTCCGGGGCGGCGTACGCGTGAGGAGACACTTCGATGTCGGCAGGCCACACCGAGGTGACCACCGGACCGGTGGTCGGCCGCGCGGAGGGGCGCGGGGTCCAGGACGTGCGGGACCGGCTCGGCGACAAGGGGATCGTGCGCGGCGTCGTCGGACCCGTCTCCGGCGCGCGCCGGTTCGATGAGCCCCAGCGGCTCGTGCCGAACCTCGCGCAGCGCGCGCCGGCGCCGGCCCCGCGCGAGCCGGAGGGGGACGGGCCGGTGACGCGGACCGTGCCCCCGGTCGTCCCGCCGCGGGCCGGGTACGGGCCGACCGCGAGCGGCCGGAGCCTCACCCGGCTGGGCAAGGCCCTCGTCGACCGGTCGCCCGGCCACCGTGAGGTGATCCCCGGGGCGCGCGGCGCCCGGGAAGCGCGGCAGGTGTGAGCGCGGTCGAGAGCGCCCTGGCGGCGGCGCTGTACCTGGAGGGCGACGCGGCCCTCGACACGGGCGCCTCGCTCCTGGCGGCGGCCCCGGAGGCGGATGCCGAACTGGCCCGTCGGGGGGCGGAGTTCGTCCGCCGGGCGTGGGAGCGCGGCTGGCAGCCGGCCGACGTCGTCCGGCTCGTACGCCGTGACCTCGACGAGCACCATGTGCGGCTGGCCGCCGGGCTGATCGCCGCCGAGACGCGGGCGTACGGGCAGCTGCCGCCGCGCTGGGCGGCCCAGCTGGAGGAGCTGGACACCACCCCGTGGCGGGCCGACCGCTTCTCGTACGCGACGGCGGTGCTGGAGCTGTACCGGCTGCTCGCCCGGCTGCCGGCGATCGAACCGGTCGGCCCGGTCCCGGGCACGCCCCTGCACGTCGGCCCCGTGCACGGCGAGCCGAGGATGCTGGCCAGGATCCGGGCGCTGCTGGCCAAGGCGGAGGCCACGGGCTATCCCGAGGAGGCCGAGGCGCTCACCGCCAAGGCGCAGGAGCTGATGGCGCGGCACAGCCTCGACGAGGCGGCGCTCGCGGCCCGCACCCACAGCGCGGACGAACCCGCGGCCGTCCGGATCGGGGTGGACGCGCCGTACGAGACGGCGAAGGCGATCCTGCTCGACGCGGTCGCCGGGGCCAACCGGTGCCGCGCGGTGTGGAACGAGGCGTTCGGCTTCTCGACCGTCGTGGGGTTCGAGCCGGACCTGGAGGTGGTGGAGCTGCTCTTCACCTCCCTGCTGGTGCAGGGCACGGGCGCGATGACGAAGGCGGAGGCGGCGCAGCGGGCGGGCGGACGCAGGCGCACCAAGACGTTCCGCCAGTCGTTCCTCCTGGCCTACGCCCACCGGCTCGGCGACCGGCTGTCCGCCACGTCGCGGCGGGTCACCGCCGAGGAGCCGACGCTCCTGCCGGTGCTCGCGGCCCGCGACGTGGCGGTCACGTCCCGGGCGGACCGGATGTTCCCCGAGACGACGACGACCCGTGTGCGGGGGGCCACGGACCACGAGGGCTGGGCGCACGGCACGGCGGCGGCGGACCGCGCCCGCACGAGCCACCCCAGGGGCGAGCTCGACGAGTAGGGCCGGCCGCGGGCCCCGGCAGGGGTCCGCGGCCGCCCGCCGGCAGCGGTGACCCGGGTCAGGGCCTCGGGGGCAACGACGGCAGTGACGTCCGGGTCAGGGCCTCGGGGGCAACGACGGCAGTGATGAGGGGATGCCTGCCGGCGCGGCCTTCGTCAGCGTGTCCTTGCGCCCGGTGCCCCAGGAGACGACGAGCGTCGAGGCGTCGCTCGACTCGACGGTGCCCGTCGTGCGGTCGGTGTCGCCGTCGTTGCACGTGAGGTGCAGCGTCACGGTGGCCGCCTCCTTCGCCTGGCCCCGGCAGACGTGCGCGTCCGCGATGACCAGCGCCTGGCCCTTCTTGATGGTCAGGCTGACCGGCTTGCCGTCGGTGACCCCGGTCCAGGACCCCTCCGCCTCGGCGAGGGTGCCTCCGCCCGCGGCCGGGCCGGGGCCGGTGGCCGGGCCCCCGGCGGAGCCGGCCGGCGCGGGGGCGGCACTGGCGCCGCCCGCGTCCTTCTCCTGGCCCGTGTCCTCGCTCCTGTCGCCGCCGCAGCCGGTGAGGGCGAGTGCGGTGACGAGCCCGGCCGCCGCGACGACCCCTGTCCGTACGAGCCTGTGCGCGTCCACGTCCACGTCCCCTCGTCGGTTTCAAGACCGCGCCAAGCTACCAGCTGGTATTACCAGGAGGACTTGCGTACGCCCGGCAGGAAACCGGCGTGGGCCTGCTCGCGCATCCGCACCCTGGACAGCCCGAACCTGCGCAGGTGGCCCCGGGGCCTGCCGTCCACGGCGTCCCTGTTGCGCACCCGCGTGGCGCTGGCGTCCCGGGGCTGGCGGCGCAGTTCGGCGCGGGCGGCCAGGCGGTCCGCCTCCGGTGTGCCCGGGCGGCGGACGAGCTCCTTGAGCTCGGCGCGGCGGGCGGCGTACCGCTCGACGACAGCCCTGCGCCGGTCATTGCGGGCGATCTTGCTCTTCTTCGCCATCAGACCCGCACCCCCCGGGCCCGGATGCGGGCGACGGCGGCCTCGATGCCGATGGTGTCGATGGTCTTGACCGCCCTGGCGCTGAGGGTGAGCCGGACGTGGCGGCCCTCGCTCGGCAGCCAGTAGCGCTTGCGCTGGATGTTGGGGTCGAAGCGGCGGGACGTGCGCCGGTGCGAATGGGAGACGCGGTTGCCGAAGCCGGGCTGTGCGCCGGTCAGCTGACAGTGGGCGGACAAGGGGTGACCTACCTCTCGGGAGACCGTCTTGGTAATGGAAACCATTTTCACTTAGTCTACCCCCATGGCCCGCAACGAACTCCGACCGATCGTCAAGCTCCGGTCCACCGCCGGCACCGGCTACACCTACGTGACCCGCAAGAACCGCCGTAACGACCCCGACCGCCTCACGCTGCGCAAGTACGACCCGGTCGCCGGCCGGCACGTCGACTTCCGAGAGGAGCGCTGACCCGCCATGAAGCAGGGCATTCATCCGCCGTACGGACCCGTCGTCTTCCGTGACAAGGCCGGCGGCTTCGCCTTCCTCACCCGCTCCACGGCGACCGGCGAGAAGACGATCGAATGGGAGGACGGCCGCACGTACCCCGTCATCGACGTCGAGATCTCCTCCGCGAGCCACCCCTTCTACACGGGGCAGACCCGCGTCCTCGACACCGCCGGGCGCGTGGAGCGGTTCGAGCGGCGCTACGCCCGGCGCGAGGCCCGCTGATGCTGTCCGTCGCCCTCGTCGCAGGGCTGCACTCCGCCGCCCGCGCCGCCACCGTCAACAGGCTGCTCGCCACCGTCCCCGGCAGCGTCGCGCTCCACCACGACCTGTCGGCCGCCGCGGACGGCACGGTCACGCGCACCGTGCGCGACGCGACCGGTGTCCTGTCCGCCGGCGAGACGCCCCTGGTCGACGACTGCGCCTGCTGCGCGCTGCGCGAGGACCTGGTGCCCGAACTGGAGCGGCTCGCCGACGCCGGGCTCACCCGGCTCGCGGTCGTCGAGCTGTGGGACTCGGTCGAGCCCCGGGCGATGGCCGAGGTCGTCGCGGCGGCCGGGCTGCGCGTCAGCGCGGTGATCACCGCGGTCGACCCGGCGCTGCTCCTGCCGTACCTGGGCAACGGCGACGACCTGGCGGACGTGGGGCTGGCGGCCGCGGCGAGCGACCGGCGGACGGTCGCCGACACCTGGGCGCGCCAGCTGGAGTACGCGCCGGTGCTCGCGGTCGTCGACGGTCCCGAGGCGGACGACGAGGACCGGGCGCTCCTCGCCCAGCTGCACCCGACCGCCCACCGGGTCACCCTGGACGGGGACCGGCTGGCGGCCGCCGCGCTGGCCGGGTTCGACGTCGAGGCGGCCGCGGCGGCCCAGCACCCGGCCTGCGCGCTGCTGCCGCAGGAGGCCGACGCCCATGGGGTCGGTACGTATGTGTGGCACCGCCGCCGCCCGTTCCACCCCGAGCGGCTCTACGCGGCGCTGGAGGACCTGTGCTGCGCGGCCGCCCGCAGCCGGGGCCGGTTCTGGCTCGCCGACCGGCCGGACACGCTGCTGGCCTGGGACGCGGCGGGCGGCGCCCTGTGCGTCGAGAACGCCGGGCCCTGGCTCGCCTCCCTGCCGGACGCCGCCTGGGAGATGCTCCCGCCGGTGCGCCGGGCGGCGGCCGCGCTGGACTGGGACGCCGAGCACGGCGACTGCTGTCAGCACCTCGTCTTCACCTCGCCCGGCCTGGATCGTGAGGGTCTGGCCGAGCTCCTCGACTCCTGTCTGCTCACCGACGCGGAGTACGCCGCGGGCCGCGACGCCTGGAAGCGGCTCCCGCCCGCCTTCGACACCCTCCTGGAGGTCTGACCATGTCCCCCCGCCGCCCCGTGGCCCGCCGTCCCGTGACATCGCGGCCCAACCCCCTGGACCGCGACGGCGTCACGTACATCGACTACAAGGACACCGGCCTGCTGCGGAAGTTCCTCTCGGACCGGGGGAAGATCCGCAGCCGCCGGGTGACGCGGGTCTCCGCCCGGCAGCAGCGCCGACTGGCCAGGGCGATCGCCAACGCCCGGGAAATGGCGCTGCTGCCGTACTCCTCCACCCCGCGCTGACCCCCGTATCGGACGATGTCCGGCCTTCTTTCCACCGCCCGGTGGAAAGAAGGCCGGAAGCGTTTTCTGTCCGGACGGATCCGATGGGCCGTGAAGTGCGTCTCTCCTCAGGGCGGGGACGACCGCGGGTGCCGCGACCTGGAGCTGTAACCGGAGGAACACCCCCCGTGCACGTGCATCTGCTCATGCTTCTGCATGAGAAACACAGCTATGATCCGGCTAGTTGACACCTACACCATGTATCCCGGGGAGCGTCCTGTGCACCACGTGTACAACGGCATGGCGGCCACAGAGCTTCATGGGGTCGTGTGGCAGAAGAGCATGCACAGCAATTCCCAGGGCTCGTGCGTGGAGTTCGCCAAACTGCCCGGCGGGGATGTGGCGATGCGCAACTCACGGCATCCCGACGGACCCGCGCTCGTCTATACGCCCGCCGAGATAGAGGCCCTGCTCCTGGGTGTGAAGGACGGGGAATTCGACCACCTCGTCAGCGGCTGACCGGGCCGACGCGGCCGACGCGGCCGACGCGACGGGGCGGTCCGCCGCGCACGCCCGTACCTCCCGTGCCCACGCCCGGGGGCTCCGCGGTCCGCGGAGCCCCCGTCCGTGTCCCGGAGCGTGGTGCGTCCGGTGCCCCGGAGCTACCGCCCGTCCGTGATGCCCCGGCGGACCGGGGGCTCGGGGAGGCGGAACAGCGCCCAGACCACCTTGCCGTGCAGCCTCCCGGCCAGCGGGTGCCACCCCCAGCTGTCGCTGAAGGACTCCACCAGGAACAGGCCCCGGCCCGACTCGGCCGAGAAGTCCTCCTCGGCGTCCCGGGTCGCGGGCGTATCGGGACTGGGGTCCCGGACCGCGCACACCAGCCGGCTCGCCCAGCGCATCAGATGCAGCCGTACGGGCGGATCCTGCGCGAGATCCCGTGAGCCGTCGGCGGGAAGGGCGTGCCGCAGCGCGTTGGTGACGAGTTCCGAGACGACCAGAGCCACGTCGTCGAACCGGTCGCTCAGTTCCCACGAGGCCAGCGTGACGCTGGTGAACTGCCGTGCCCCGCGCACCGCCTCATATCGAGCGGGCAGTGAACAGGAGGCGGAACTCGAAACGGATGCGGCGTCGACCGGGGGAAGCCCCTGCCTTAACGGCTCGAGCATGGTCGATCCATTCGTCCCCATGCGAGGCACTCCCCGGATTCGCGGCTGTGGTGCTACAACACGAACGACTACGCAGGTGCGCGGGGACCATGGTTCCGAATGCGACCACCTGATGCAAGGGCAGATGCACGTGCACGTGCCCGACCTGTCCGGCCCCATGCCGTTTCTGGGCCATATCTTCCGTGCACTACTTTGACCGGGGGAACGCCCCTCTTCCCCTTTGCGTAACCGAATGAGTACGGGCTGAAGCGTTTTGGTGGCAGAATCCGGCAATCGGGGTTCGGGGGTGCTCCGTCGTACACATCAGCGATGGGGAGGGTTGGAGACGTGACCGCAAGTGAATCGAGCGGTTCCGTGGTGCGACGCATCCTGCTGGGCTCGCAACTGCGGAGGCTGCGCGAGTCGCGCGGCATCACGCGTGAGGCCGCGGGCTACTCGATCCGGGCATCCGAATCCAAGATCAGCCGCATGGAGTTGGGACGGGTGAGCTTCAAGGCGAGGGACGTCGAGGATCTGCTCACGCTGTACGGCGTCATCGACGAGGCGGAGCGCGACTCGCTGCTCGGCCTCGCCCGCGAGGCCAACGTCGCCGGGTGGTGGCACAGTTACGGTGACGTGCTGCCGGGCTGGTTCCAGACGTACATCGGCCTGGAGGGTGCCGCCTCGCTCATCCGGATCTACGAGGTCCAGTTCGTCCACGGGCTGCTCCAGACCGAGGCGTACGCGCACGCCGTCGTCGCCCGGGGCATGCCCGGCGCGCCGCACGCCGAGATCGACCGCCGCGTCGCGCTGCGGCTGGAGCGCCAGAAGGCGCTCGTCTCGGAGCGCGCCCCGCGCTTCCACGCCGTGCTCGACGAGGCGGCGCTGCGACGCCCCTACGGGGACCGTGAGGTGATGCGGGACCAGCTCAAGCACCTGATCGACGTCTCGGAGCAGCCCAACGTCACGCTCCAGGTGGTGCCCTTCAGCTACGGCGGGCACGCCGGCGAGAGCGGCGCCTTCACCATGCTGCGCTTCCCCGAGTCGGACCTCTCCGACATCGTGTACCTGGAGCAGCTGACGAGCGCGCTGTACCTCGACAAGCGCGAAGAGGTGGCCCAGTACGAGCGGGTGATGGAGCGGCTGCACCAGGAGAGCCCGGGGCCAGAGGAAAGCCGGGATCTCCTGCGGGGACTCCTCCAACTCATCTGACACAGAAGTACGATGACGTCCCATCACCAACGGTCGGCCGTCTTTCCGGCCGGCCGCACAGCGGCGCCCGCACGGCGTCCGGCTCCCGCGCGCCTCCGGAAGGGATGGCATGTCCTACTTCACAGACCTGGCCCTGCAGTACATAGATGGTGAGTGGCGGGCCGGTGGCGGCTCGTGGGACATCATCGACTTCAATCCGTACAACGAGGAGAAGCTCGCCTCGATCACCGTGGCCACGGTCGAAGAGGTCGACCAGGCGTACCGCGCGGCCGAGCGGGCCCAGCGCGCCTGGGCCGACACCAATCCGTACGCGCGCCGCGCCGTCTTCGAGCGCGCCCTGCGGATCGTCGAGGAGCGCGAGGAGGAGATCACCGAGGCGATCATCGCCGAGCTCGGCGGCACCCGCACCAAGGCCGCCTTCGAGCTCCACCTCGCCAAGGAGTTCATCCGCGAGGCGGTCAACCTGGCACTCCGCCCCGAGGGCCGCATCCTGCCCTCCCCGATCGACGGCAAGGAGAACCGGCTCTACCGCGTGCCGGTCGGCGTCGTCGGAGTGATCAGCCCCTTCAACTTCCCCTTCCTGCTGTCGATCAAGTCGGTCGCCCCGGCGCTCGCCCTCGGCAACGCGGTCGTCCTCAAGCCGCACCAGAACACCCCGATCCTGGGCGGCAGCCTGGTCGCCAAGATCTTCGAGGACGCGGGTCTGCCCGCCGGTCTGCTGAACGTCGTGATCACCGACATCGCGGAGATCGGCGACGCGCTGCTGGAGCACCCGGTGCCGGCGGTCATCTCCTTCACCGGGTCCGACCGGGTCGGCAGGCACGTCGCCACCGTGTGCGCGGCCAACTTCAAGCGTTCGGTGCTGGAGCTGGGCGGCAACAGCGCGCTCATCGTCCTCGACGACGCCGACATCGACTACGCGGTGGACGCGGCCGTGTTCAGCCGTTTCGTGCACCAGGGCCAGGTCTGCATGGCGGCGAACCGGGTGCTGGTGGACCGCTCGGTCGAGCAGGAGTTCACCGAGAAGTTCGTCGCCAAGGTGCGCACCCTCAGGACCGGTGACCCGGCCGACCCGGCCACCCACCTGGGCCCGCTGATCAACTCGACGCAGGCCGAGGCCGTCTCCGCACTGGTCGACCAGACGGTCGCGGCGGGCGCGACCGCGCTGGTGCGGGGCGGGGTCGAGGGCAACGTCGTGTCGCCCACCGTGCTCACCGGCCTGCCCGCCGACTCCCCCGTCCTCCACCAGGAGATCTTCGGCCCGGTCGTGATGCTCCTGCCCTTCGACGGCGAGGACGAGGCGGTGCGGATCGCCAACGACACCCCGTACGGGCTGAGCGGCGCCGTCCACACCGGCGATGTCGAGCGGGGTGTACGGATCGCCCAGCGCATCCGCGCCGGCATGATCCACATCAACGACGGCACGGTCCACGACGAGCCGATCGTGCCGTTCGGCGGCGAGAAGCACTCGGGCATCGGTCGGCTGAACGGCGAGGCGACCGTCGAGGCGTTCACCACCCAGAAGTGGATCTCCATCCAGTACGGGCGCAGCCGCTTCCCGTTCTAGGGGCGCCCGCCCGGCGGACCCCCGGCCACGCGTTCGCGGAAATGACCTACGTGATCGAGGGAATTGCGGACAGAACCTGACCGCATTCGTCCGTAGCTTGAGCGGTGTCAGAACGGCACTGCTCAAGAAGGCGGACACCATGGTCACTCACGTTCCCGCAGAGGCGCACGGCGACGAGCGCGGCGCGCTGCTCTCCTTCATCGACGCGCAGCGCGGCGCGCTCCGCCGCTCGGTCCTCGGGCTCACCGACGAGCGGGCGGCGGAACGGCCCAGCGCCAGCGAGCTGACGCTGTCCGGGCTGCTCAAGCATGTCGCCGAGACCGAGCTGAACTGGCTGCGGATGGCCCAGCAGCGGCCCAACGAGCGGCAGCGGACCCAGGAGACCTGGGCGGACAGCTTCCGGCTGGTCGACGGCGAGACGGTCGAGGGAGTGCTGGAGTTCTGGGCCGGGGTGGCGAAGGAGACCGAGGAGTTCATCCGGTCGGTCCCGAGCCTGGACGACACCTTCCCGCTGCCGGAGGCCCCCTGGTTCCCCAAGGAGGGCCGGGTCTCGATGCGCTGGCTGGGACTCCACCTGATCGAGGAGATCGGCCGGCACGCCGGGCACGCGGACATCGTCCGCGAGTCGCTGGACGGCAGGAACGCCTTCGAGCTGGTCGACATGGAGCGTGCGTACCCTGGTCGCAACTGACTGGGGAAGGAACGTGGATGTCTGCGATCCGGCTGCTGGTACTCGGGGCCGTACGCCAGCACGGCCGGGCGCACGGCTACCAGGTGCGCAACGACCTGGAGTACTGGGGCGCGCACGAGTGGTCCAACGCCAAGCCGGGTTCGATCTACCACGCGCTGAAGCAGATGGCGAAGCAGGGCCTGCTGCACGCCTACGAGATCGCGCCGAGCACCGCCGGGGGCCCGCCGCGTACCGAGTACGAGATCACCGAGCAGGGCACCGAGGAGTTCTTCGCGCTGCTGCGCGAGTCGCTCACGACCCATGACCAGAAGGCGGACGTCCTCTCCGCGGCGCTCGGCTTCCTCGTCGACCTGCCGCGCGAGGAGGCCGTCGCGCTGCTCAAGGAGCGGGTGGCGGGGCTGGAGCGCTGGCGCGCCGCCGTCACCGACCACTACACGCCCGCGGACGGGCCGCAGCGGCTGGGCCACATCGGCGAGATCATGGACATGTGGGTGCACTCCGCCGACGCCGGGGCCGAGTGGACGCGCGGCCTGATCGCGCGCATCGAGCGAGGGGCGTACACCTTCGCGGGCGAGGGCGAGCCGTTCGTCGGCGTGCTCGCCGACGGCGAGGAGAACCCGTACGCCACGGGCGAGCCGCACGCCGGGGACCACGACTGAACGAGCACGCCACGGCTCCAGCGGCTCCCGGTCCGGCCGGCCGCCCGGCGCCTCGGGGCCTCGCGAGCGCACCGGGCTTGCACCTCACGCGGCGTGAGGTCCCAGGCTGGGACGCGTACCGAGGAAGGAAGGGAGCGGGGAGCCATGGGCTACTCCGTGGGACAGGTCGCCGGTTTCGCCGGGGTCACGGTGCGCACGCTGCACCACTACGACGAGATCGGTCTGCTCTCCCCGAGCGGCCGCAGCCACGCGGGGCACCGGCGTTACGACGACGACGACCTCGAACGGCTCCAGCGGATCCTGTTCTACCGGGAGCTGGGCTTCCCGCTCGACGAGGTCGCGGCCCTGCTCGACGATCCCGGCGCGGACCCGCAGGAGCACCTGCGGCGCAGGCACGACCTGCTGAACGCCCGGATCGCCGGCCTGCGGAAGATGGTCGAGGCCGTCGAGCGAGCCATGGAGGCGAAGAAGATGGGGATCAACCTCACGCCCGAGGAGAGGTTCGAGGTCTTCGGGGACAAGGACCCCGAACAGTACGCGGAGGAGGCCGGGCAGCGATGGGGCGACACCGACTCCTACCGGGAGTCCCGGCGCCGGTCGGCGCGCTACACCAGGGCGGACTGGCAGCGCATCCAGGACGAGGCCGCCGAATGGGGTGTCCGGTACCGGGCGCTGATGGCCGGGGGCGAGCCGGCCACCGGTGAGCGGGCCATGGACCTGGCCGAGGAGCACCGCCGGCACATCGGCACCTGGTTCTACGCGTGCACCCACGAGGTCCACCGGTGCCTGGGTGAGATGTACACGACGGACGAGCGCTTCACGGCGTTCTACGACGCCATGCGCCCGGGCATGGCGGAGCACCTGCGCGACGCGATCGACGCCAACGCCGCCCGGCACGCACCGGGGCGCTGACGCGCGCCGGCGGCCCGGCGGTCCCCGGGGCGACGCGCGCGGTACCGGCGTCCGGCGGGCGCACCACCGGCCCGCGGGGCGAGCCGCCCCGCGGGTCACCGCGCGCCGGGCGACCGGGGCGGCCCGCACGGACGGCGGCACGTGCGGGCGGCCTCAGGTCGTGGTGATCACCACGGCCGTGCCGTACGCGCACACCTCCGTCCCCAGGTCCGCGGCCTCCGTCACATCGAACCGGAACGCCAGCACCGCGTTGGCCCCCCGCGCCCGGGCCTGCTCCATGAGCCGCTCCATGGCCTGGTTGCGGGTCTCGACCAGGGTCTTCGTCAGGCCCTTCAGTTCGCCGCCGATCATCGACTTCAGCCCGGCGCCGATCTGGCTGCCCAGGTGACGGGAGCGGACCGTGAGGCCGAAGACCTCGCCGATCACCTGCTGCACCTGATGGCCGGGTACGTCGTTCGTGGTGACGATCAGGATGTCGGACGTCGGAACCTGGCCGCCGCCGTAATCTTCGATGCCCATGCGCGCACACCTCCTTGGCGCACAGCTTCATACCGGTCTGCGCACAGTGCACCTCGGGGAGGCCGGTGGAACGCGGATTCACCCGGAAGCGTTGATAGCTTTGGGCAGCCGTCCCCGCCCACCGACCCAGGAGCCCCGGAACCCGTGAATACGCTTGCGCTCGGACCGAGCTGGCTCGACCCGGACCATCTGATCGGGACCTTCGGTCTCATCGGCGTCCTGGTCATCGTCTTCGCCGAGTCCGGCCTTCTCATCGGGTTCTTCCTGCCCGGTGACTCCCTCCTCTTCACCACCGGTCTGCTGGTCACCACCGGCAAGCTGGACACCCCGCTGTGGGCCGTCTGCGCGCTGGTGGTGCTGGCCGCGATCCTCGGTGATCAGGTCGGATACCTCTTCGGCCGCAAGGTCGGTCCCGCTCTCTTCAAGCGCCCCGACTCCCGTCTCTTCAAGCAGGAGAACGTGGAGAAGGCCCATGAGTTCTTCGAGAAGCACGGCCCGAAGTCGCTGATCCTGGCCCGCTTCGTGCCCATCGTGCGGACGTTCACGCCGATCATCGCCGGTGTCAGCCGGATGAACTACCGCTCGTTCATCACCTTCAACATCATCGGCGGCCTGCTGTGGGGCGCGGGCGTCACCCTGCTCGGCGCCTCGCTCGGCAAGATCGCCTTCGTGCACGAGCACATCGAGGCGATCCTGATCGCCATCGTGCTGGTCTCGGTGATCCCGATCGCCATCGAGTACCTGCGGGCCCGTTCCCAGAGCAAGAAGCAGGCCGCCGAGGCCGGCCCCGAGGCGGTGGACCCGTCGGCCCCGGCCCAGCGCGGCCGCCACGCCAAGAGGTAGGACGCACCGGAAGCCGCCCGGAAACCACCCGAAGGCACCGCCGTCCGCCTCCCGGGAAGCCGCCGGAAGTCCCCCCGGGGAGCCTGGGGAGCCCGCGGGGGCTCCACCGGGGCCGGGCCGTCAGAAGCCGCGCGTCCGCTTGGCCGCGCGGCGCGAGGCCGCGGAGCCCGGCGCCCGGATGAAGAGCCGGGCCATCTCGCCTCCCAGGTTCACCCCGATGGCGATGGCGAGCGCCAGCGCCGCCGCCTTCGCCAGTGAGGCGAAGCCCGCGTCCATGTTGTTCTGCGCGATGTTCAGCACCCCGAAGTACGTGGCACTGCCGGGCAGCAGCGGCCCGATGGCCGCCGTCACATAGGGGAGCGACGAGGTGTGCTCGTAGCGGGCCATCAACTGCCCGAACAGACCCACCAGCCCCGCCGCGATCGCCGTCGCCATGACGGTCGAACCCTCGGCGGTCACCGCGATGGACGCGTAGATCACCCAGGCCACCGAGCCGTTCAGCGCCACGAACAGCACAGTGGAACGTTCCTGCTGCAGCAGGATCGCGAACGTCACCGACAGGACCGTCGCGGCGACGATCTGGAGCACCGGGCGCTCCACCGTGTCCAGCGCGCCCTCCGGGTTGAGCTTCGCCTGGAACTGCACGCCCACGTACAGCACCGACAGCACGCCCACCACGATGGCGACGAAGAAGTAGCCGACCTCCAGCAGCCGCGCCGACGCGGTGATGTAGAAGCCGGTCAGACCGTCCTGGACGGCCGCCACCAGGGCCCGTCCCGGGATCAGCGCGAACAGCCCACCGGTGATCACCGCCGAGGGCTGGAGGTCCGCGTGCAACAGGCTCACCGTGACGCCCAGCGCGGCGGGCGGCACGGCCGCCACCGCGAACTGGTAGAACTCCGGCAGCCCTCGCCCGGCGCAGAACCACGCCAGCCGGTCGCCCAGCATCGCGCCGGCCGCGGCGATGAGGAACACCGCCACCCCGCCGCCCAGCAGCAGCGACGCGGCGCCGGCCAGGCCGCCCGCGGCCACCGTGAGGACCCAGCCCGGGTAGGGGTGCCGGTTGCGCCGGATCTCCGCCAGCCGTCGGTAGGCCTCCTCCAGCGAGACCTCGTAGTCGTCTGCGTTGATGTCGGCGACCAGCGTGTAGACGGCCGACAGGCGGTTGTAGTCCGTGCCGCGCCGCCGCACGGTCCGGTTGGCCGTCACCGGGTCGTCCACCAGGGACGGCTGGTACGTGATCGACAGCAGGGTGAAGGTGACCGTGGGCTCGCAGCGGTCCAGCCCGTACGAACGGCAGATCGCGAACATCGCCGCCTCGACGTCCTCGGCGCCCTCGCCGCCCGCGAGCAGCAGCTCGCCGATGCGCAGGGTCAGGTCGAGCACACGCGGTACGGCCGGGCCGGAGTCGTCCTGCCGCTGCACCGGCTCGGGCACCGGGCGCTCGCTCACCGGCATCCGGAGCATGGTGCGCATCCGGTCCTGCCACGGGGCGTCCTTCGACAGCCGGATGGCCGGGATGCCGTGGGCGGGCGTGAACGCGGGCGGCGACTGCTTCGCCGCGTACGTGGAGGGCCGAGCGAAGGCCGAGCCCTCGGGCTCGGCCGGGGTCTCGGGGGAGAGGCCCTGGGGCAGGGCGAACTCCGAGGTCGGCTGGTCCTCCTCCGGCGCGGCCGGCTGCTCCACACCGTCCGGCGGGGTGAACGCGCTGCGTGCCTCGTCCGACTGGGGCTTCCGGTCCTCCGGACCGTCCGGCTCCGCCACCACTCTGCTCGTCCTCACTCCCATCCGACCCGTCTGCCCAGTATGAACACCGGCATGGGACCCGCACGCCCGCAGGCCCGCCCCCCGGGCGGCTCTTCGTCGGCTCTTCGGTGGATCTTCGGTGGATCTTCGGTGGATCTTCGGCGGGCCGTCGGAGGGCCGGCGCCGGGGATCGTGACGGTCCGGTGGCCGGCCGGCGGCGGAAGGAGGCGGCCGGCGACGCGCGTCCCGCCGGGAACGACGACGGGCGGCGCACCCATGAGGTGCGCCGCCCGCCGGTCGTTCAGTGGGGTCCCACTCAGTGGGCGCCACCCTGCGCCTGGAGGCGCTTGTAGGAGGCCTCGATCTCGGCCTCGGCCTCGGCGCGGCCGACCCAGTCGGCGCCCTCGACGGACTTGCCCGGCTCCAGGTCCTTGTAGACCTCGAAGAAGTGCTGGATCTCCAGGCGGTCGAACTCGGACACGTGGTGGATGTCGCGCAGGTGCTCGACGCGCGGGTCGGACGCCGGGACGCACAGCAGCTTGTCGTCGCCGCCCGCCTCGTCGGTCATCCGGAACATGCCGATGGCGCGGCACTTGATCAGGCAGCCGGGGAAGGTCGGCTCGTCCAGGATGACCAGCGCGTCCAGCGGGTCGCCGTCCTCGCCGAGGGTGTTCTCCACGAAGCCGTAGTCGGCCGGGTAGCTGGTCGAGGTGAAGAGGCGACGGTCCAGGCGGATACGACCGGTCTCGTGGTCCACCTCGTACTTGTTCCGCGACCCCTTCGGGATCTCGATGGTGACGTCGAACTCCACGGGTGGCTCCTCCAAGATCAACACAACTGTCGGGTGATGCTGCGCCCCCAGCAGGATCGGACCGCCGTGCTCACCGGGGGTGCCATGCTCGTGGCACAGCTCAGTGGTTAAGTGTCCCTCACGCAACTGTGTGCTCGCGAAAGGGGCTGGTCAGCCGTGCTGGAGCCGAAGGCGTTGCAGCTCACCGCGGGCTCCGCCGTGCTGGGACTGCTGCTGGCGGCCGGGGCGGTGGCCGTGGCCGGCCCCTGGGACTCCGGTCAGCGTACGGCCGAGCGCGCCAGGGCCGCCGCACAGTACCCCACAGGTGGCGCACATCACGAAGGCGCTCGCCCCCCTGCCGCGGGCGCCCCCGCTCCCGCCCCCAGCGCCCAGGGCGTGCTCACCGCCCTCGGCGAGGCCGCCGCGCCGCCGCCCGCCGGGCTCAAGGGCACCCTGGACCCGCTGCTCGACGCACCCGGGCTCGGCCCGCTGCGCACGGCGTCCGTGGTGGACGTGGCCACCGGCGAGCAGCTGTACGGGAAGGGTGCCGACACCCCCATGACCCCGGCCTCCACCGTCAAGGTCGCCACCGCGGTCGCCGCCCTCACCGCCCTCGGTCCCGATCACCGCATCCCCACGACGGTCGTGGCCGACCCCGGCGCCCGCCGGATCACCCTGGTCGGCGGCGGCGACCCCACCCTGGACACGACCCGGCTGCGCGCCCTCGCCAAGGACACCGCCGCCGCCCTGCGCGGCCGGGGCGTCACGGGCGTCCGGCTCTTCTACGACACCTCGCTGTACTCCGGGCCCCGGCTCCACCCCATCGGCGTCAACGCGAACATCGCCCCGGTCACGGCGCTGATGACCGACGAGGGCAGGGTCGACGGCTCGACCCGCGGTGTCGCCCCCCGGTCCGCCGACCCGGCCGGCGACACCGCCCGCGCCTTCGGCCGGCTGCTCACCGAGCAGGGCGTCACCGGCGCGGACGATCCCGCCCCCGGCCACCCCGCCGCCAAGCGGACGACCCCGCTCGCCCGGACGCACTCCCGGCCCCTGTCCGCCCTGGTCGAGCACACCCTGACCCACAGCGACAACGACCTCGCCGAGGCCCTCGCCCGCCAGACCGCCCTGGCCACCGGCAGGCCCGCCAGTTTCGAGGGCGGCGGCGCGGCCGTCCGCGCCCAGCTCGGCCGCCTCGACGTCCCGCTCGGCGGCGCCCGCTTCGCCGACGGCAGCGGACTCGACCGCCGCGACCGGATCTCGGCGGCCCTGCTCACCGCGCTGCTCGCCCGCGCGGCGGAGCCGGGCCGCCCCGAATTGCGCCCCGTCCTCACCGGGCTCCCGGTCGGCGGCTTCAGCGGCACCCTGGAGAACCGCTACGGGCCCGCGTCGCCGGGCGCGGGCCTGGTCCGTGCCAAGACGGGCACCCTCACCGGTGTGAACGCCCTGGCCGGAACGGTCGTGTCCCGCGGCGGCCGCCTGCTGGCCTTCGCCTTCCTCGCCGGACGGACCCCGTCCCCCTCCACCGCGCAGCCCGCCCTGGACCGGCTCGCGGCCGCACTCACCTCCCGGTGACCGCCCCGGCCGGGCGGCCGGTGCGTTCGGCCCCTCACCCGATACGGCACGGAACCCGTACGGTTGTCGCATGACGAGCATCGGTGGTGCCGAGATGGTCGACTGGAACCTCGCGGTCGCGACGGCGACGCGCCTGGTACGCCCCGGGCCGGAGGTGAGCCGCGAGGAGGCCCGTGCGGTCGTCGCCGAACTGCGGCGGCATGCCAAGGCGTCCGAGGAGCACGTCCGCGCCTTCACCCGGATGATTCCCGAGGGCCACGAGCCCCAGGACACGCCGGTCCTGGTCGTCGACCGGGCCGGCTGGGTCAAGGCGAACGTGGCGGGATTCCGCGAGCTGCTGAAGCCGCTGCTGGAGAAGATGCAGGAGCGTCGCTCCGGGACGCCCGGCGGCGCCGTGCTCGGCGCGGTCGGCGGCAAGGTGACCGGGGTGGAACTGGGCATGCTGCTGTCGTTCCTCGCCTCGCGGGTGCTCGGGCAGTACGAGACGTTCGCCCCCGCCACCCGCGACTTCCCGGCGGGCGAGCAGGGCGGCGGGCGGCTGCTGCTCGTCGCGCCGAACATCGTCCACGTCGAGCGGGAGCTCGATGTCGAGCCGCACGACTTCCGCCTCTGGGTGTGCCTCCACGAGGAGACCCACCGCACCCAGTTCACGGCCGTTCCCTGGCTCCGGGACCACCTGCAGGGCGAGATCCAGTCATTCCTCGAAGCGACCGACGTCGATCCGATGACCATCCTGGAGCGGCTGCGCGAGGCCGCCCAGGCCCTTTCCGGCGCGCGGCCCGAGGGGGAGGACGAGGAGGGCGGCCGCTCCCTGGTGGAGCTGGTCCAGACGCCCGAGCAGCGGGAGATCCTGGGCCGCCTCACCGCGGTGATGTCCTTGCTCGAAGGACACGCGGACTACGTGATGGACGGGGTGGGACCGCAGGTCGTGCCGTCGGTGGCCGAGATCCGCGAGAAGTTCCAGCAGCGCAGGGCGCGCGGGGCGTCCCGGCTGGACCTGGCGCTGCGCAAGCTGCTCGGCCTCGACGCCAAGCTGCGCCAGTACCGCGACGGGGAGCGCTTCGTCCGCGCGGTGGTCGACGAGGTCGGCATGGACGGTTTCAACCGGGTGTGGACCTCCCCGAACACGCTCCCGACGAAGGCGGAGATCGCCAAACCGGCGGACTGGGTCGCGCGGGTGCACCGTAAGGCAGAGTGAGGCGTCGGATCCGGCCGACGGCAGAAGAATGCTCCTCCAATCACCCATCCGAGGGACCGTGGGCGGTGGGTAGGCGTGCGATGCTCGGGTAACGGCCGAGTTCTGTCACCATCGACGCACTCTGAGTGACCGAACCCCCTGTTACGACCGTTAAGACTCCGACCGAGGCACCCCCCCAACTTCACACGAAGGGCACCGGACATGGGTCCCCATCCTGCGGTCGCGGCGATACGCCTGGCGGTCCGCCGCGTACTCCACGACGTCCTCACCCAGCTCTCCCAGTCAGAGCGGCACTCCACAACCGAAGACGGCGTCCCCCACGAGCCCCCGCTCGTGCTGGTCGCGTGCTCCGGCGGTGCCGACTCCATGGCGCTCGCCTCCGCCCTCGCCTTCGAGGCCCCCAAACTCTCCGTCCGGGCCGGTGCCATCACCGTCGACCACGGTCTGCAGCCCGGCTCCGACCTGCGCGCCGACGAGGTCGCCCACCGGCTCACCGCGATGGGCCTGGGCCCGGTCGAGGCCGTCGCCGTGACCGTCGGCCGCGAAGGCGGCCCCGAGGCGGCTGCCCGCGACGCCCGGTACGCCGCGCTGGACGAGGCCGCGGAGCGCCTCGGCGCCGCGGCGGTTCTGCTCGGGCACACCCGTGACGACCAGGCCGAGACCGTGCTGCTCGGGCTCGCCCGCGGCTCCGGCATCCGCTCGCTGTCCGGCATGGCCGCCGTCTCCGGCGCCGCCGACCGCTACCGCCGTCCCTTCCTCCAGGTCGACCGGCAGACCGCCCGCAAGGCGTGCATGGTCCAGTCGCTGCCCGTGTGGGACGACCCGATGAACGCGGACCCGGCCTACACCCGCTCCCGGCTGCGCCACGAGGGTCTGCCCGCGCTGGAGAAGTCGCTCGGCAAGGGTGTCGTCGAGGCCCTCGCCCGTACGGCCCAGTTGTGCCGCGACGACGCGGACGCGCTCGACGCCTGGGCCGCCGACGCCGACGCGAAGGTCCGGGACGCGGCCGGTCTCCTGGAGTGCGCCAAGCTGTACGCGCTCCCGCCCGCCGTCCGCCGCCGTGTACTGCGCCGGGCGGCCATCGCGGAGGGCGCTCCCGCCGGTTCGCTCTTCGCCCGCCACATCGAGGAAGTGGACCGGTTGATCACCGGTTGGCGAGGTCAGGGGGCCATCAATCTGCCCGGCCGAGTCGTGGCGCGCCGTCAGGGTGGCAGACTGGTCATTCGGCAAGGCTGACGCAGGCTGCAACGAAAGTGACCCGGGTGAACCAGAACGACATGGGCACCGACCTCAAGTCGGTGCTCATCACCAAGGAAGAGATCGACGCGAAGCTGGCGGAGCTGGCTGCGAAGATCGACGCTGAGTACGCGGGCAAGGACCTGCTCATCGTGGGTGTCCTCAAGGGCGCCGTCATGGTGATGGCGGACCTGGCGCGTGCGCTGTCCACCCCCGTCACCATGGACTGGATGGCCGTCTCGTCGTACGGGGCGGGCACGCAGTCCTCCGGTGTGGTCCGCATCCTCAAGGACCTCGACACCGACATCAAGGGCAAGCACGTCCTGATCGTCGAGGACATCATCGACTCCGGTCTGACCCTGTCGTGGCTGCTGTCGAACCTCGGCTCGCGCGAGCCGGCCTCCCTGGAGGTCTGCACCCTGCTGCGCAAGCCGGAGGCGGCGAAGGTCGCGATCGACGTCAAGTGGATCGGTTTCGACATCCCCAACGAGTTCGTCGTCGGCTACGGCCTCGACTACGCGGAGAAGTTCCGCAACCTTCCGTTCGTCGGCACCCTGGCCCCGCACGTCTACGGCGGCTGAACTGCCGAAGACCCGGGGTCCGCACGGGAACCCAGGCACCCTTCCCGCCGTTGAAGCATGGGAAGGCGGCCACGGGTGACAATGCTGGGGTACCGTCCGAAGAACAGTCTTTTCTCATAGCAGCATTTACCTACGGGCAGGAGGGACGGGGCGTCATCGCTCCGTATGGATGGACGTGAAGCGATACTTCCGTGGGCCGGTCATGTGGATCGTGCTGGCCGTCCTCGCCGTGGTCGTGTTGATGCAGGTCGTCGGCTCGTCGGGCGGCTACAAGACGGTGGACACCGGTGAGGTCGTCCAGGCGATCGACAAGAACCAGGTGGACCAGGTCAAGCTGACCACCGGCGACGAGCAGATGATCAAGGTCGACCTCAAGGACGGCCAGAAGGTCAAGGACAGCGACAAGATCCAGGCGAGCTACATCGGCACCCAGGGTTCCGACCTCGCCGCCACGCTGCAGAAGAAGTTCGAAGCGGGCGACATCGACAAGGGCTACACGGTCTCTCCGTCGAAGCAGAGCCCGTTCGTCTCGGTGCTGCTCTCTCTGCTGCCCTTCGTGCTCATCGTCGTGGTCTTCCTGTTCCTGATGAACCAGATGCAGGGCGGCGGCTCCCGGGTCATGAACTTCGGGAAGTCCAAGGCCAAGCTCATCACCAAGGACACCCCGAAGACGACCTTCGCCGACGTGGCGGGGTCCGACGAGGCCGTCGAGGAACTCCACGAGATCAAGGAGTTCCTCCAGGAGCCGGCGAAGTTCCAGGCCGTCGGCGCCAAGATCCCCAAGGGTGTGCTGCTCTACGGCCCGCCCGGTACGGGCAAGACGCTGCTCGCGCGCGCCGTCGCCGGCGAGGCGGGCGTGCCGTTCTACTCGATCTCGGGTTCCGACTTCGTCGAGATGTTCGTCGGTGTCGGCGCCTCCCGTGTGCGTGACCTCTTCGAGCAGGCCAAGGCGAACGCCCCGGCGATCGTCTTCGTCGACGAGATCGACGCCGTCGGCCGGCACCGCGGTGCGGGCCTCGGCGGTGGTCACGACGAGCGTGAGCAGACCCTCAACCAGCTGCTGGTCGAGATGGACGGCTTCGACGTCAAGGGCGGCGTCATCCTGATCGCCGCCACGAACCGTCCCGACATCCTCGACCCGGCGCTGCTGCGCCCCGGCCGTTTCGACCGGCAGATCGCCGTCGACCGTCCGGACATGCAGGGCCGTCTGGAGATCCTCAAGGTCCACCAGAAGGGCAAGCCGGTCGCCCCGGACGTGGACCTCGGTGCCGTGGCCCGCCGCACTCCGGGCTTCACCGGCGCGGACCTGTCGAACGTGCTGAACGAGGCCGCGCTGCTCACCGCGCGCAGCAACCAGAAGCTCATCGACAACCACATGCTGGACGAGGCGATCGACCGTGTGGTCGCGGGCCCGCAGAAGCGGACCCGGATCATGTCGGACAAGGAGAAGAAGATCACCGCGTACCACGAGGGCGGACACGCCCTGGTCGCGGCCGCTTCCCCGAACTCCGACCCGGTCCACAAGATCACCATCCTGTCCCGGGGCCGCGCCCTGGGCTACACGATGGTGCTCCCGGAAGAGGACAAGTACTCGACCACGCGCAACGAGATGCTCGACCAGCTGGCGTACATGCTGGGCGGGCGCGCGGCCGAGGAGCTGGTCTTCCACGACCCGACCACGGGCGCGGCCAACGACATCGAGAAGGCCACCGCCACGGCCCGCGCGATGGTCACGCAGTACGGCATGACCGAGCGGCTCGGCGCGATCAAGTTCGGTGGTGACAACACCGAGCCCTTCCTCGGCCGTGAGATGGCGCATCAGCGCGACTACTCGGAAGAGGTCGCCGCGCTGGTCGACGAAGAGGTCAAGAAGCTCATCGAGACCGCGCACAACGAGGCCTGGGAGATCCTCGTCGAGAACCGTGACGTCCTCGACAACCTGGTCCTCCAGCTGCTGGAGAAGGAGACCCTCGGCAAGGAGGAGATCGCCGAGATCTTCGCCCCGATCGTGAGGCGCCCGGCCCGCCCGGCGTGGACCGGCTCCTCGCGGCGTACGCCCTCCACGCGTCCGCCGGTCCTCTCCCCCAAGGAGCTCGCGCTCACCAACGGAGCCGCGGCCTCCAACGGCACCGCCCCCACGGAAGGCGTACCGGCGACGGACGCCGTTCCGGAGGAGCGCCCGGAGAGCTGACAGCCCGGCTCACCAGCCCCGGAATGGATGCCGCGCCCCCCAGGTTTTAGCCTGTGGGGGCGCGGTTTTTCGCGTACTCAGGTAAAGGGAACGAGGCACACATGACCGACCCGGTGACGCTGGACGGCGAGGGCAGGATCGGCGAGTTCGACGAGAAGCGCGCCGAGAACGCCGTACGTGAACTCCTCATCGCGGTCGGCGAGGACCCGGACCGTGAGGGTCTGCGCGCGACGCCCGGCCGGGTGGCCAGGGCGTACAAGGAGATATTCGCGGGGCTGTGGCAGGAGCCCGAGGACGTGCTGAGCACCACGTTCGACCTCGGTCATGACGAGATGGTCCTGGTGAAGGACATCGAGGTGTTCTCGACCTGCGAGCACCACCTGGTGCCGTTCCGGGGCGTGGCCCACGTCGGTTACATCCCCTCGACCTCCGGAAAGATCACCGGGCTGTCGAAGCTGGCCCGGCTGGTGGATGTGTACGCCCGCCGCCCGCAGGTGCAGGAGCGCCTCACCACGCAGGTCGCCGACTCGCTGATGAAGATCCTGGAGCCGCGCGGAGTGGTCGTGGTGATCGAGTGCGAGCACATGTGCATGTCGATGCGCGGCATCCGCAAGCCCGGGGCGAAGACGCTCACCTCGGCCGTGCGCGGTCAGCTGCGCGACCCGGCGACCCGCGCCGAGGCCATGAGCCTGATCATGGCGAACTGACCCCGCCCCCGCAGGGGGCCGTGAGCGGTGAGGCCCGAAGGCCGTGGCCGCCCGGCCGGCCTTCGGGACGGGCATCGGCGGTCGGGTGGGGCGCAGCCCGGAGCCCGGGACACAGGGACCCCATGAGGGCCGTAGGACGGTCCCGCGCGCCGATGCAGTCCTGCCCGGTGCCGGGAGGGTCCGGGCGGCCGCCGGGACCCTCCGGACCTCAGACGGAGGCGGCGCCCTCGTCGTCGTCCTCCGGAAGCTTGCACACCCGCTCCAGGAACAGGGCCGCCGCGATCACCGCGATCCCCGCCACCACCGCGAAGCCGGCGTAGATCGCCTGATCACGGCGGGCGGGGATGTCGAGCGAGCCGAGCAGGAAGACGCCGACGCCGGCGTACATCCCGGACACCAGCGCGGCGACCAGGGCGCTCGCCTGGCCGAAGACCACCGCGCGGGCGGCCATCATCGGCTCCACGCCCTTCGCGCCGGCCACCCGGGCGCGCTGGGCGCGCAGCCGGGACCGGAGCGAGAGCGCGGTCGCGGCGAGGACGACGGCGATCACGGCCAGCACGATCGGTGCGGCAAGCGGCACGCTCGGCAGGGTGCCGAACGACTCCCACAGCCGCGCGGCGCCCCAAGACAGGACTCCGGCCACCACGAACAGACCGGCCAGTACCTTGACCCGCAGTTGCTTCACCGGGTGTCCTTCATGTCGTCGTTGCCGTACGGACCTCGCGGTCACCCACGACTATTCGGGCAGGCGCAGTTCCAGGTCGGCACGGGCCTGGACGCCGTCCCGGCCGAGACCGGCCAGCAGATCGGCGACCGGCCCCACGCCCGGCAGCTGGGCCGCCGGGTCCACGTCGTGCCACGGAGCGAGCACGAAGGCCCGCTCGTGCGCCCGGGGGTGCGGGAGGGTGAGGACGGGGTCGTCGGAGACCACGTCCGCGTACGTCACGATGTCGACGTCGATGGTGCGCGCGCCCCAGCGCTCGTCGCGGACGCGGTGGAACGCCTCCTCGATGGCGTGGGCCCGCTCCAGCAGGGAGGCGGGGGGCAGCGTCGTCTTCACGAGGACGACCGCGTTGAAGTACGAAGGCTGGGTGCCCGGGTCGACGCCCCAGGGCTCCGTCTCGTACACCGGGGAGACGGCCTTGACCCGGACGCCCGGGGTGTCCTCCAGGGCGTCGACGGTGCCCTGGAGGGTCTCCATGCGGTTGCCCAGGTTCGCCCCGAGGGACAGCACGGCCCACTTCGGGTTGGAGAGCGTGGTGTCGGCCGCGTCGACCTGCTCCACCACGGACGCGGGCACCGGCTGTACCGTCGGGTCGCTCTGCGTGCTGTTCATGCGCGGCTCCGGGTGATGGTGATGGTGACGTCGTCGAAGGGCACGGTGATCGGGGCGTCCGGCTTGTGCACGACCACCTCGACCTCCTGGACCCCTTCGTGCTTGAGGCACTGCTGGGCGATGCGCTCGGCGAGGGTCTCGATCAGGTCGACCGGTTCTCCCTGGACGACATCCACGACCTCCTCGGCGACGACGCCGTAGTGCACGGTCTTCGCCAAATCGTCATCGGCCGCCGCGGGGCGGGTGTCGAGGCCGAGCACCAGGTCCACGATGAAGGTCTGGCCCTCCTCGCGCTCCCTGGGGAAGACGCCATGGTGCCCGCGGGCCTTGAGGCCGCGCAGCGCGACACGATCCACGCGAATCACTCCTGCTGTCGTTGGTCTTGCGGGCACGCGACCGGGTGCGGACGGCGCGCTGCCACCACTCGAATCTACCTGCGAGCACCGACAACACTCGTCCATGGGCTCGCTTACCCACTCAGGACGCGTTCTCGTCGTCCTCCTCCTCCCCGGATTCCGCGAGAACGGGTGAACCGTGGTGCGACCAGATACGCCATCCCTCGGCCGTGCGGCGGAACACGTTCGTGGCGACCACGAGCTGGCCGACGAGCGGGCCCAGTTCGGCGCCGTCCTCCGCCGGCCCTCCGCTGAGGATGTTCTCGGTGCAGGTGACCAGTGCGGTGTCCCCGGAGACGGAGACCCTCACATCGGTCAGGAAGAACTGGATGTACTCCGTGTTCGCCATGATCAAGGCGTACGAGCGGAGCACCTCGCCCCGGCCGGAGAGCACCGGCCAGCCCGGGTGCACACAGGAGATGGCCCCGTGGGCGTCGTCCAGCCAGAGCTCGGAGATCTCCTCGAAGTCGCCGCGCTCCATCGCCTCGTAGAACGCGGTGTTGGCCCGCTCGACCGCCTCGGTGTCCGTGCGCGCGTCGCTCACAGGGCGCCCTCGACCGCGCGCGCCACCCGGACGGCGTCGGCCGTGGCCCGCACCTCGTGGACCCGTACCGCCCAGGCGCCCTCGTGCGCGGCGATCGCCGACACGGCGGCGGTGGCCGCGTCCCGCTCCCTGGCGGGTGGCACCGCGCCCTCCCCTGCCAGTACCCGGCCGAGGAACCGCTTCCTGGAGGCGGCGACCAGCAGCGGGTGGCCCAGGCCGCGCAGCTCCCGCAGGTGTGCCACCAGGGCGAGGTCGTGCTCGGCCTGCTTGGCGAAGCCGAGCCCCGGGTCGAGGACGATCCGCTCCGGGGCGACGCCGCCGGCGACGACGGCCTCCAGGCGCGCCCGGAGCTCGTCGACGACCTCGCGCACCACGTCGTCGTAGACCGCGCGGCTGTTCATGTCCTGGCTGAAGCCGCGCCAGTGCATGACGACGAAGGGCACCTCGGCGGCGGCGACGGAGGGGACCATCTCGGGGTCGGCCAGGCCGCCGCTCACGTCGTTGACCAGGACGGCGCCGGCCTCGACCGCCCGGCGCGCGACGGAGGCGCGCATGGTGTCGACGGAGACGGTGACCCCCTCGGCCGCGAGGCCGCGGACGACGGGCACGACGCGCCGCAGCTCCTCGTCCTCGTCGACCCGGGAGGCGCCCGGGCGGGTCGACTCACCGCCGACGTCCACCAGGTCGGCCCCCTGGGCCGCCAGCTCCAGCCCGTGCTTGACGGCGGCCGTGGTGTCGAACCAGCGGCCACCGTCGGAGAAGGAGTCGGGCGTCACATTGACGACCCCCATGACCGCACAGCGGTCCCACTCCGGCAGGCCCCGGGCCGTGCCTCGTCCGCGCAACGTACTCATACGACCAGCCTAGGGGGTGTCTCGTCGATCCTGCCGGGCTCGCGACGCCTGGCACCGCGCCTCGCCGCGTCGTCGTTCCCGGGGGTGCCCGGTGGCGCGGGTCGGCCCGGCGGCCGCCCGGCACCGGTTCAGGCCGCGCGGACCTCGTGCTCGCCCGGCGACGGCGCGAGGTGGGCGCACGGGCGGGCCGTGCGGGTGGCGCGGCGGCGGGCGAAGGGGCGCGGGAGCTCGAACGTCACGAAGCCCTCGGCCTGCATCGCGGCGAAACCGATCCGCGGCAGGTCACGGGTGTTGCGGTACACCACGAAGCGCGGTTCCCAGCGTGGCTGGAACTTGGCGTTGAACTTGTACAGCGACTCGATCTGGAACCAGCGGGAGAGGAAGACCAGCAGCCCGCGCCAGACCCGCAGCACCGGTCCCGCGCCCAGTTTCTCGCCGCGGGCCAGGGCCGCGCGGAACATCGCGAAGTTCAGCGAGACCCGTGTGATGCCCAGCTTCGGGGAGCTCTGGAGCGCGGCGACGATCAGCAGTTCGTTCATGCCGGGGTCGGCGGAGCGGTCGCGGCGCATCAGCTCCAGCGACATGCCGTCCGTACCCCACGGCACGAAGTGGATGATCGCCTTCAGGTCGCCGTACGGAGAGGTGCCCGGCTCGCCGTCGGCCGCGTCGGCCTTGTGGGCGGTGGCGATGACGGCGTCACCGTCCGCCGGGTCGCCGATCCGGCCCAGCGCCATGGAGAAGCCCCGTTCGGTGTCGGTGCCGCGCCAGTCGGCCGCGGCCCGCCGTATGCGCTCCAGCTCGCCGTCCGAGAGGTCACGGGCCCGCCGGACCCGGGTCTCGTAGCCATTGCGCTCGATGCGCTTGACCATCTGGCGCACGTTCCGCATGGCGCGCCCGCTCAGGGAGAAATCCGCCACGTCCACCACCGCCTCGTCGCCGAGCTCCAGCGCGTCCAGGCCGGTCTCCCGGGTCCAGACCTCGCCGCCCGTCTCGGAGCAGCCCATCACCGCCGGGGTCCAGGAGTGGGCCTTGGCCTCGTCCATGAACCGCTCGATCGCGCCGGGCCACGCCTCGACGTCCCCGATCGGGTCACCGCTGGCGAGCATGACGCCGGAGACGACCCGGTAGCAGACGGCCGCCTTGCCGCTGGGGGAGAAGACGACGCCCTTGTCGCGGCGGAGCGCGAAGTGGCCGAGGGAGTCGCGGCCGCCGTGCCGGGAGAGCAGCACGCGCAGCCGGTCCTCGTCGTCCTCGGTGAGCCGGGCGACCGGGTGCTCGGGCCGGAGCGCCAGATAGATCGTGGTGATAGCGGTCAGCAGGCCGAGTGCGCCGAGCGAGTACCCGACGGTCCAGGAGACGCTGCCGTGGTAGCCGACCGGCCCCTCGACGCCGAACAGGCCGAACAGGACGTGCTCCAGGCGGTCGCTGAGGCTGGGGCTGCCGATGACCCTCCCCGGGTGGGCGCTGACGATGACCAGGCCCAGCGCGATCGAGCCGGCGCCCATCAGGACGAAGTTCGCGAGGGCCTTCCAGCGGCTGCGCGGATCGGGCAGGGCGGCGAACTGGTTCCGGTGGCGCAGCAGCAGCGCCAGCAGCACCAGCGAGAAGACCACCCCGACGATCGAGTGGCGGTAGACGAACTGCGCCACCGCCCCCACCGGCAGCAGGACGACGGCCGCGCGCCAGGCGCGGCGCTTGTGGCGCTTGAGCCCGTGGGCGAGGAGCAGCAGCAGGACGCCGACGCCGAGCGAGAGCGCGGCGGACAGCGGCCCGAGGGTACCGGGGAGCACCTCGGCGACGGCGTGCATCCTGCTGGCCCGGAACCGGGGGAAGACCCCGGCCGCGATGTCGACCAGGCCGATGAACGTGCAGGCCGTGCCGACCAGCGCCGGGACCCTCTCGGCGCGTGGTCCGCGCAGGACGCGGCGTACCCGATTCGGAACCGATCCCGAATTATCCCCATCTACCGTGACAGACATCGCTTCCCAAGGCTCCGCAAGAGTTCGTTGTGTCCCCTTCGGCCGCAATGACTCGGCCCGGACAATGTGCGCTCTCTAGGACGGCGCTCGGGGGACGCGGGTTCACTCGCCCCGGGAAATTCTCGACGAGGCGTCCGGGACGAGGCGTCCGGGGCGAGGCGGCGTCCAGGACGATGCGTCCGGGGCGAGCGTCCGAGGAAGGACCCGAGGACATGTCCGCGGAAGACGTAGCACTCGACGGAGAAGGCTAGATCGACACATGGGTCTCACCAGCAACAAGGTCCTCGCGTTGGCCACGCTGCTGGCCGTGGCGCTGTTCGCCGCCACGGTCTGGCTGTGGCCGCGGCTCGCCCGCGGCGGCTGGCGCGCGGTCTCCGGGAGGGTGGGGCTGCTGCTGGCCACCCAGCTGGCGCTGTTCGCGTCGGTCGGTCTCCTGGCCAACAACTACTTCCTCTTCTACGGCTCCTGGGCCGATCTGTTCGGCCAGAAGCAGGACATGGGCGTGGTGGTCGACCACTCGGCCGGCGGCGGCAGAGTCAAGGTCGTCGGACGGCAGAAGCTCGACGTCCCGGGCGGCGGTCGCCCGGAGACCGGGGGCCAGATCCAGAAGGTCGTCATCGTCGGCGAGAAGTCGAAGATCGACAGTCCGGCGTACGTCTACCTGCCGCCGGAGTACTTCCAGCCGGAGTACGCCGGGAAGACCTTCCCCGCGTCCGTCGTGCTGACCGGCTATCCGGGGACCGCCGAGAACCTGCTCAAGGGGCTGAAGTACCCGCGGACGGCGTACGACCAGGCCAAGTCCGGGAAGATGCAGCCGATGATCCTGGTCATGATGCGGCCGACCGTGGCCCCGCCCCGGGACACCGAGTGCGTCGACGTCCCGGGCGGTCCGCAGTCGGAGACGTACTTCGCCGAGGACCTGCCCCGGGCGATCTCCTCGGCGTACCGGGTCGGGACGGAGCCGCGGAACTGGGGCTTCATGGGGAACTCCACGGGCGGCTACTGCGCCCTGAAGATCGCGATGCACCATCCGGAGAGGTTCGCGGTGGGCGTGGGCCTGTCCGCCTACTACAAGGCCGCGGAGGACGTCACGACCGGTGACCTGTTCCACGGCGACCGCAAGCAGAGGCAGCGGGCCGACCTGCTGTGGAGCCTCGACAACCTGAAGCCCGGCGCGTCGTCGTTCCTCGTCACCACGTCCGAGCAGGGCGAGGGCAACCTGAAGGCGACCCGGGCGTTCATCGGGAAGGTGAAGGCGCCCGCGCGTGTCTCGTCGATCACCCTCGACAGCGGCGGGCACAACTTCAACACCTGGACCCGCGAGATCCCGCCCGCCCTCGCCTGGATGAGCGGCCGCCTCAAGGCGGCCTGAGCGGGACCCCGGCGGGGGGCGCAGGCCGTTCGGGGCGGACGTTCGGGGCGGACGGGGATTGGGGTGTGTACGGGGATGCCCCCGGCGGGCCGTTTCAGGCGGGGCGCCGGCCGGTCCGGCTGACGGTCTCGACCTCCACGGCGCTACGGGGGACGGCTTGGGCGTCCGCGTCGATCGAGCGGCGCAGTGCCTCGTGCAGCCGGGCCGGGGTCAGCACGCCCAGGAACCGGCCCCGTTCCTCCCGGTCGATGACCGCGATCCAGCCCGCGTCGTGCTGGAGCATGGTGGCGAACGCCTGCTTGAGCGAGGCGCCGACCGGCAGCCAGGCGTCCATCCGCCGGGCGTGGTCGCGTACGGACCCCTTGGCGCGGGCGGCCTGTTCGGCGGAGATCCAGCCGTGCAGGTTGTCCTCGCGGTCCAGGACGACGGCCCAGCGCGAGTCCAGCTCACGGGGCAGCGGGTCGTCGAGGTGGACGACCGGCGGCTGGTCGAGGTCGCCCTCCTCGATGGGGGTGACGGAGAGCCGCTTGAGGCCGCGGTCCGCGCCGACGAAGTCCGCGACGTACGGGGTGGCCGGGGCGCCGAGGACCGCGGCCGGGGCGTCCAGCTGCTCGATCCGGCCCTGGCCGTAGACGGCGATGCGGTCCCCGAGCCGGACCGCCTCCTCGATGTCGTGGGTGACGAAGAGGACCGTCTTGCGCACCTGGGACTGGAGCTTGAGGAACTCGTTCTGCAGGTGCTCGCGCACCACCGGGTCGACCGCGCCGAACGGCTCGTCCATCAGCAGCACGGGCGGATCCGCCGCCAGGGCCCGGGCGACGCCCACGCGCTGGCGCTGACCGCCGGAGAGCTGCTCCGGGTAGCGGCCGCCGTACACCGACGGGTCGAGGCCGACCAGGTCGAGGAGCTCGGCGGCGCGGGCGTGGGCCTGGGCGCGCCGGACGCCCAGGAGGTGGGGGACGGTCGCGGTGTTCTCCAGGACCGTTCTGTGCGGGAAGAGCCCGACCTGCTGGATGACGTATCCGATGCGGCGGCGGAGCCGGACGGGGTCGACGGCGGATATGTCCTGGCCGTCGACGGATATCCGGCCCTCGGTCGGTTCGATGAGCCGGTTGACCATTTTCATGGTGGTGGTCTTGCCGCAGCCCGACGGGCCGACCAGGGTGACGAGTTCGCCCTCGGCCACCTCGAACGACAGGTCGTCGACGGCGGTCGTTCCGTCCGGGTACCGCTTCGTGACGTGCTCGAATCGGATCATGGTTCCCCATTGTGGCCGGTGGTCACCGGTCCTGTGTGAATGCGGTGTTGCCGGGCTGTGGAAGCTCTCGGCGATTGTCGGTGGCGGGGGATAGGGTCGTTTTCCGGTCGAACAACGGATCGGGCGGGGGAGCGGGACGAGCATCGGACGGGGGATCGGGGCAGGGGCCGTAGGGCCGTCGACCGGATCGTCCGGACATGGAGGGCGCGGCACCGTTGCCGGGCCGGGCGGTATCGGGGCGGGACCGGGGTATACGGGGTCGGATCGCGTCAGGGGCGGGGGTGGGCGGGGATGAGCGGGGTGGTGACGGTGGCGGCGCAGAACTGTCTGGCGGCCAATGACTGGATCTGCGCGGAGTATGTCCGTTCGCGCGCCCAGGAGCTGACCGATGCCACGGTCCAGCACATCTGGATCACGGTCGTCTCGGTGCTGATCGGCCTGGCGGTGGCCTTTCCGCTGGCCCTCCTGGTGCGTGCCAGGCCGCGGTGGGCGGGGCCGGTGCTGGGCCTCACGACCGTGCTCTACACGATTCCGTCGCTGGCGATGTTCTCGTTGCTCCTGCCACTTCTGGGGCTCTCGGCGGCGCTTGTGGTGACGGGGCTCGTGCTCTACTCCCTGACGATCCTCGTACGGAACATCCTCGCCGGGCTGGCGGCGGTTCCCGCCGAGGCCCGGGAGGCGGCGCGGGGCATGGGGTACGGGCCCGGGCGGCTGCTGTGGGAGGTCGAACTGCCGCTGGCGCTGCCCGCCCTGATGGCGGGGGTGCGGATGGCGACGGTGTCGACGATCGCCCTGACGACCGTGGGAGCACTCGTCGACCACGGCGGACTCGGCACCCTCATCACCTCGGGGCTGAAGAGCTTCTTCAAGGCGCAGGTCCTCACCGCCTCGGTGCTGTGCGTGCTGCTGGCGGTCGCGGCGGACCTGCTGCTTCTCGGCCTCCAGCGGATGCTGACGCCATGGACCCGGGCGGGGGGCGGGCGCGGGCGCGGCCGGACCGGCGAGGGCGGGTCACGTGCGGACGGGTCACGTGCGGTCGGCCGACCGCGTGAGGGCGGACGGACGAGCGAGGGCGGACGAATACGCGCGGGCGGCGGCCTGCGCGGTGACGTGAGCAAGGCGGGCTGAGCGATGGACGCGGTGGCCGGTGCCTGGACATGGCTGACGACGGGAGCCAACTGGCAGGGCGAGAGCGGGGTGTGGAACCGGCTCGCCGAGCACCTGTACTTCAGCGGTGTGTGCCTGACGGTCTCCTGCCTGATCGCCCTGCCGCTCGCGCTGTGGCTCGGGCACATCGGCAAGGGCGGTGCTCTCGCCGTCAACATCTCCAACATCGGGCGGGCCGTGCCCACGCTGGCCGTACTGGTGTTGCTGACCCTCACTCCGCTCGGCAGGCACGGGGACCTGCCGACCGTCATCGCGCTGGTGCTCTTCGCCGTACCGCCGCTGCTCACCAACGCCTACCTGGGCATGCGCGAGGTGGACCGGGCGGTCGTCGAGGCGGCACGCGGCATGGGGATGTCGGGAGGCCAGGTCTTCCGCAAGGTGGAGCTCCCGCTCGCGTACCCGATGGTGATGACCGGGCTGCGCTCGGCGACGGTCCAGGTGATCGCCACCGCGACCCTCGCCGCGATGGCGGGCGAGGGCGGTCTGGGCCGGATCATCACCGCCGGGTTCAACACCTACGACACCCCGCAGGTGGTCGCGGGAGCGCTGATCGTCGGTGTGCTGGCCCTGGCGGTGGAGGGGGTTCTGGTGGTCGTGGGACGAGTCTTCGACCCCATGCGGCGCCGTGCCACCGGCACGCCCGACAGCACCCACAGCACCGACCCGACCGACCCGACCGACCCGACCGGCACCACCGACAGCACCGGCGCCACCGAGGCCACCGCGAGCCCGGCCGGCGCGGCTCCCGCCGCCACCGGCTGACCGGCCCGGCCCCACTGTTTCGACCGAACCATCGACATTCCGGACGGAGATCGTGATGAGCAGGACCTCGCGCATGGCGGGTGCGGTACTGGCCGTGGCGGCACTGACGGCCGGGCTGGCCGCGTGCGGTGGCGACAGCCTGGAGAAGAAGAGCGGATCGGGGGACTCCAAGGCCGGGAGCGGCTCCAAGGGCACCCTGGTCATCGGCTCCGCGGGCTTCACCGAGGCCAACGTACTGGCGGAGCTGTACGCCCAGGTCCTGGGCGACGCCGGATACACCACCTCCATCAAGACCGTGGAGAATCGCGAGCTGTACGAACCGTCCCTGGAGAAGGGCGAGATCGACGTCGTACCGGAATACGCGGCTACGCTTGCGGAATTCCTGAACGCCAAGGTGAACGGCCCCAAGGCGACGGAGGAGAAGCCGGTCGCGTCCAGCGATGTCACGGCCACCGTCGCGGCGTTGGAGAAGCTCGCGGGACCGCGTGGACTGAAGGTGCTGCCGGCCGGTCCGGCGGTCGATCAGAACGCCTTCGCCGTCACCAGGGAATTCGCCGACAAGAACAGCCTCAAGACCCTTTCCGACCTGGGTTCCTCGAAGCTGAAGGTGAAGATCGCGGCGGGTGACGAGTGCGAGATACGGCCGTTCTGCGCACCGGGGCTGAAGAAGACCTACGGAATCGATGTGACGGGCATCGATCCCAAGGGCGTCGGTACGCCGCAGTCCAAGCAGGCGGTGAAGGACGGCATCGACCAGCTCGTGCTGACCACCACCACCGACGCCACGCTGGACAACTTCGGACTGGTGCTCCTCGAGGACGACAAGAAGCTCCAGAATGCCGACAACGTCCTGCCCGTCGTCAATGCGAAGGACGCGGGTTCGGCGGAGATCGCCGCCGCTCTCGACAAGATCACCAAGGCCCTCACGACGCAGGATCTGATCGAGTTGAACAGGAAGGTCGACGCCGAACGCGCAAAGCCCGGTGACGCCGCGAAGGCTTACCTGGAGGCGAAGGGCATCCTCAAGAAGTAACGGCCGGTGAGGGGAAGTCGGCCCGTCATGATCACAGGGCCGAAACATTGCCGGGCCGACACCCCATGGGGCACCCACGCACGGTAAATTTCAGGCCATGCCACGTGGACGCCACCGCCATTCCCCACCCCTGCACAGGCTTCTGCCGCCTTCCGCGGTCGCCGGAGCGGCCGTTCTCAGTGCCGGCGGCACCTGGCTCTTCGCCGATCCGCTGGTCCTGCGCGTCCTGGCCGCCGCCGCTGCCGCCGCGGCCGTCACCGGCTCGGTGCTGATGCGCGGGTGGGACCGGGCGGCGGGCCGCCGGGTCGCCGAGCTGACCCGGGCACGGGCCGGCGACCAGTGGAAGACCGAGGAGCGCATAGCCGAGCTGGAGACCGACGTCGAGGAGTCCCGCGAACTGCGCGCCAAGCTCGACGCCAAGCTGCGCGCCAAGCGGGTCGAACTGGCCGCGCTGCGCAACGAGCACGCCGAGCTGCTGCGGCGGTACGCCACGGCCGAGACCGAGCGCGCCAGTGCGCTGGAAGGCCGCCGTCAGCTCGCACTGGAGGCTGCCGCGCCCACCAGCGAGCTGACGTCCTCGGACTCCGCGACCACCCCGGGCGCGTACCTCCGGGCCGCCGAGGCGCTGAAGAGCCTTTCGCGCAACGCCGCTGCCCAGGAGGCCCGGCGCACCACCGAGGAGGCCCGGCGCCGTGACCTGGCCGAGCGTGCCGGGGAGGCGGACGAGCCGCAGGGGAAGCACGCGGCGGCCGCCGGAGGAGCGCCGCGGCAGGCGCGCCCGGCGTCCGCCCTTCCCGCCAGGCGCCCCGTCCCGGCCGCGGCCGCGGTCGTGCCGTACACCCAGCGCCGTCAGGCCTCGCGTCTTGAGGGCGGGTTCGACTTCTTCGGCACGCAGACCGGGAGCGACGCTCAGGGCCGGAACGACGCCCAGAGCGGGAACGACGCCCAGGCGGGAGCCGAGGAGCGGGAGGCCGGCCGGCCGGACCGGACGGCGGCGCAGGACGGCCCGGCCGGGCAGGGGGCGGCGAGGAAGGCCGTGGCCGCCATCGAGTCCGTGCAGGACGAGGATCTGGCGGACGTCGTGGGCGAGGAGGCCCTGGCCGCGCATCTGACGACGCGGCGGGCCGAGGAGCGGGCGGTCGGCAAGGTCATCGACCTCACCGCACACGACGAGACCGAGCAGTTCGACGTGGTGCGGCTGCGGAACGCGGTCGGCTGATCCGGCGGCCGTCCGGTCCGGTGGTCGTCCGATGCGGCGGCTGTCCGGTCCGGTGGTCGTCCGATGCGGCGGCCGTCCGGTCCGGTGGTCCTCCGATGCGGCGGCTGTCCGGTCCGGTGGTCGTCCGGCCCGGCGGTCCCCATGTTCCGGCAGACGGCAGACGGCAGACGGCAGACGGCAGACGGCAGACGGCGGGCGTGGGCGGGGCTCCCGTCCGCGCCCGCCGCCCGCCGTCGCCATGCCCGTCCGTCCGTCTGCCCGTCTGCCCGTCCGGACCCAGCCGTCCCGGCGCCTACTTGTCGATGTCGCCGACGACGAAGAAGAGCGATCCGAGGATCGCCACCATGTCCGCGACCAGGGTTCCGGGCAGCAGCTCGGTGAGGGCCTGGATGTTGTTGTACGACGCCGAGCGGAGCTTCAGGCGGTAAGGGGTCTTCTCCCCCTTGGAGACCAGGTAGTAGCCGTTGATGCCGAGCGGGTTCTCGGTCCAGGCGTACGTGTGGCCCTCGGGTGCCTTGAGGACCTTGGGAAGCCGCTGGTTGATCGGGCCCGGCGGCAGGCCGGCCATCCGGTCGAGGCAGGCGTCGGCGAGGTCCAGCGCGTTGTGCGTCTGCTCCAGCAGGCACTCGAAGCGGGCCAGGCAGTCCCCCTCCTCGCGGGTGACCACCTTCAGGGTGTCCTGGAGCTCTCCGTACGCCAGGTACGGCTCGTCACGGCGCAGGTCGAAGTCGACGCCGGAGGCACGGGCGATCGGGCCGCTCACGCCGTACGCGTGGACCGCCGCGGCCGACAGGACGCCGACGCCGCGCGTCCGGCCCCGGAAGATCTCGTTGCCGAGGACGAGGCGGTCGTAGACGTCCATCCGGGAGCGGACGTTCGCGACGGCCGTACGGGCACGGCCCAGCCAGCCGGCCGGCAGGTCCTCCTTGAGGCCGCCGACGCGGTTGAACATGTAGTGCATCCGCCCCCCGGAGACCTCCTCCATCACGTTCTGGAGCTCCTCGCGCTCGCGGAACGCGTAGAAGACCGGGGTGATACCGCCCAGTTCGAGGGGGTAGGAGCCGAGGAACATCAGGTGGTTGAGCACCCGGTTCAGCTCGGCGAGCAGGGTGCGGGTCCACACCGCGCGCTCGGGGACCTCCATGCCGAGCATCCGCTCGACGGCCATGACGACACCGAGCTCGTTGGAGAAGGCGGACAGCCAGTCGTGCCGGTTGGCCAGCATGATGATCTGGCGGTAGTCGCGCGCCTCGAAGAGCTTCTCGGCTCCCCGGTGCATATAGCCGATCACCGGCTCGGCGTGCTGGATCACCTCGCCGTCCAGCACCAGGCGGAGGCGGAGCACGCCGTGGGTGGAGGGATGCTGGGGCCCGATGTTCAGCACCATGTCGGTGCTCTCGGCGGCGCCGCCGATGCCGACCGTGGTCTCCCTGGTCTCCGTGGTCTCCGTCATGCCGGACAGTATCCCCCTCCCGGCACGCTCTGGAGCAGCCAGGTGAAGTCGCCGAGGCCGCCGCGGGCCGTCAGCTCGGCGGCCTCGCCGGCCGCCGCGAGAGCGCGGACGTACCCGGCCGGGTCCCTGGAGGCGAGCGCCAGGGGCGGGCGCTCGCCGCTGACCCCGAGCCTTCGCAGGGCCTCCCGCTGCCGTACGAGCTCCGTACCGGCGGGGGCCCGCGCGGCACCGGACGCCGGGCGGGCGGGCCCGGCCGGGGGAGGGGTGGGGCCGGGCGGTGCCGGACGCGCGGGACCGCCGGCCGGCCGCGGGGGCGTACCGGACGCGGCGACGGCACCCGCCTCGGCGCAGGCGTCCAGCGCCACGTGGGACGTGAGGTCGCAGCTGCCGTCCGGGACGGGGCGGCACTCCTGTCCGCCGCGGAAACCCGTCAGGGTGCCGAACGGGGGCCGTTCCCCGGCGGCGTGCGCGTAGTCCACGGCAACCGCGAGCCCGGCCGTGAGGGTGCCCACCGCCCCGGCCCACGCCTCGTCGCGCGGGCGCCCGATCTCGGCGCGCTCGCCCGGCTCCCGCAGCGGCCACCAGCGCGCCAGCCAGGCGGCGTCGGCCCCTGTCACCGGCGCGCCGAGCCGTTCCGTACCGTCGGCCGCGACCTCGACGTACCGGGGCGTGCCCGTCCCGTCCGCCTCGGCGACGTCCAGCGGGACGTTGTCCAGCCACTCGTTCGCGAAGAGGAGCCCGCGCGCCCCCGAGGGGGGCCGGGCGACCCACTCGACGCGGGGGTCCAGCCCGGCCGGCCGGGGGGCGCGCTCCACGGCGTACGCCCGTACGGCCAGGCCGTCGGGCACCGCGGCCAGCACGCCCGTCAACAGCTCGCCCCGCCCCGCCCCCATGTCGACCAGTGCGACCTCGTCGGTGCCCAGGTCCCCGGCCACCCGGGTCAGCAGCCGGGCCACGGCGGTGGCGAACAGGGCCGACGCGTGCACGGAGGTACGGAAGTGTCCGGCGGGGCCCTCGGGCCGCAGGTAGAAGCCGCCGGGTCCGTACAGCGCGGCCTCGGTCGCCTCCCGCCACCCCGCCCAGGCCCCGGCCTCGACTCCGGCCCCCGGGCAGGCCCCGGCTCCGGTCCCGGCTCCGGTCCCGGCTCCGGCCCGGGAGGCTGCCGGGGCCCCGTCCTCGTCCCCGGCCCCGCCGGCGTCCGGCGCGCCGTGTTGACACGTCTCATCCATCACGTGCCCCAGTCTCCACCTTGGGGAGTACGCCCCTTCCGAACGGATCGCACCTCCGGTTGACCCGTGCACCTATCGGTTTCCCTACGCTGGGTCACGTGCAGCGCCTTTACGACTTCATCCGCAGACACCCGACGGGCGTCGACAGCTTCTGGGCTGTGATGCTCCTCGGGTTCTCCATGCTGTGGGTGGTCCAGGACCCGGTGGGTGCCCGGCCCCGTGTGGCGGCCGCGGCGATCGTCCTGCTGCTCTGCCTGGCCGTCGCGCTGCGCCGCCGCGCGCCGGAGAAGATGCTGGTGCTCACCGCGGTCCTCGGCGTCGCCCAGCTGGTGCTGGGCGTCCAGACCAACCCGGCGGACTTCGCGATGCTCGTCGTCATCTACACGGTCGCCGCGCACGACGGTCCGCGCTGGGCGTCGCGGCTCGCGCTGGCCGGCGGGGTGTGCGCGGCGCCGCTGTCCCAGCTGCGCTGGCCGGTGGAGGACGTCAGCGTCCCCGGCAAGATCTTCTTCACCGTCGTGATGACGGTGCCGTTCGTCCTCGCCTGGGTCCTCGGGGACTCGCTGCGGACCCGGCGGGCGTACTTCGCGCAGCTGGAGGAGCGCGCCTCCCGGCTGGAGAGGGAGCGCGAGGCGCAGTCCAAGGTCGCGGTGGCCGCCGAACGCGCCAGGATCGCCCGCGAACTCCACGATGTCGTCGCCCACAACGTGTCCGTCATGGTCGTCCAGGCCGACGGCGCCGCCTATGTCCTCGACAGCTCGCCCGACCTGGCCAGGCAGGCGCTGGAGACCATCTCGACCACGGGCCGCCAGGCGCTCGCCGAGATGCGCAGGCTCCTGGGCGTGCTGCGCACCGGCGAGCACCAGGAGGCGGGCGAGTACGTACCGCAGCCCGATGTGGGCCAGATCGAGGACCTGGTCGAGCAGGTGCGCGGTGCGGGCCTGCCCGTCGACTTCAGGATCGAGGGCACCGCGCGACCGCTGCCGAGCGGTGTCGAGCTCACCGCCTACCGCATCGTCCAGGAGGCGCTGACCAACACCCGCAAGCACGGCGGCCCGGACGCGGGGGCGAGCGTGCGGCTGGTGTACTTCGACGACGGCCTCGGTCTGCTGGTCGAGGACGACGGGCGGGGCGCCGCGCACGAACTGTACGAGGACGGCGGCGCCGACGGCCGTGGCCACGGACTGATCGGCATGCGGGAACGGGTCGGTATGGTCGGCGGCACCCTGGACGCCGGGCCACGGCCGGGCGGCGGCTTCCGGATCAGCGCCCTGCTCCCCCTCAAGCCCGCCCACTGAGCTGTGAAGGAACCCGCATGACCATCCGAGTGATGCTCGTCGACGACCAGATGCTTCTGCGTACCGGTTTCCGGATGGTGCTCGCCGCCCAGCCGGACATGGATGTCGTCGCGGAGGCGGGCGACGGGGCCGAGGCGATCGACAACCTGCGCTCCACCGCCGTCGACGTGGTCCTGATGGACGTCCGCATGCCCAGGCTCGACGGCGTCGAGGCCACCCGGCGGATCTGCGCCGCGCCCGACGCCCCCAAGGTCCTCATCCTCACGACCTTCGACCTGGACGAGTACGCCTTCTCAGGACTGAAGGCGGGCGCCAGCGGGTTCATGCTCAAGGACGTGCCGCCGGCCGAGCTGCTCTCCGCGATCCGCTCCGTGCACAGCGGCGACGCGGTGGTCGCCCCGTCCACGACGCGGCGGCTGCTGGACCGCTTCTCGCCGATGCTGCCGTCCACCGGCAAGGAGCCGCAGCACGCGTCGCTGGCGAAGCTGACCGAGCGGGAGCGCGAGGTCATGATGCTGGTCGCGCAGGGGCTGTCGAACGGTGAGATCGCCGCCCGCCTCGTCCTGTCCGAGGCCACCGTCAAGACGCATGTGGGCCGCATCCTCACCAAGCTGGGCCTGCGGGACCGGGTCCAGGTGGTGGTCCTGGCGTACGAGACGGGCCTGGTGCGCGCCGGCGGCGCGGCCGGCTGACCGGACCGGACAGGGCGGGCGCGGACCGCGACCGCGCCGGTCCCGGCGCCGCCGTTGCCGTTCGCCGTTGCCGTTGCCGTTGCCGTTCGCCGTTGCCGTTCGCCGTTCGCCGTTGCCGTTGCCGTTGCCGTTGCCGTTGCCGTTGCCGTTCGCCGTCGCCGTCGCCGTCGCCGTCGCGGGGGCGCGGCCGTGCGGCCTCGCGGCGGGAAGGGTACGGCGGCGGGGCCGCAGTGATGGCCTGTTTCTGCCCCCCCTGAGCGGGCGACAAGGCGCCGGACGTCCCCGGGAAGGTGCGGAACCAGTCGTTCCGGTTTGGTTGTCGGGGGGCGGGCGGAGGCGCCGGGGCTTGCTCCGGCCCTCCCGACGGGCCGACGGGCCGGCGGTACTCGGCCGTACCGCACGGGTCGCACGGCTCGGGTCCGTGCAGCTCGGTCCGTACGGCGCGGGTCCGTACGGCTGAGGTCCGTGGCTCCGGCCGTACCGCCCGGCCCCCGTGAAGCCCCGCCCACCGCCGGACCGTTTACCGCCGGACCGTTTACCGCAGGACCGTCTCCAGGAAGTCGCCGCCGATCCGGGCCACGGCGGCCACGTCCAGCTGGTGCAGGACGTAGCGGCCACGCCGTCGCGTGGTGGTGAGCTGCGCCTTCTTCAGTACGGCGAGGTGGCGGGAGACCTCCGGTGAGGTGATGCCGTGCGTTTCGGCGAGCTCCCCGGTCGTGTACGCGGCGCGCGCGAGCTGCCGGCACAGGCGCATCCGCAGGGGGTGGGCCAGCGCCTCCATCCGGAGCTGGAGCAGCTCGACCGAGGCGGGTCCCGGCAGCTCGGGCGCGCCGACCGGGTAGTGCACGACGGGCCGCCAGCCCGGCGCGTGGAGCACCATGAGATGCGGCCACCCGAAGCTCGACGGCACGAAGGAGACCCCGGCGCCGACGGCCGGGTCCATGGCGCTCGTACGGCCGCTCATCAGCTTGTCCACCTCGATGCGCGTGGCGCCGCCCTCCTCCCGGAGCGTGACGGCCGCTGAGACCGCGTGCAGCGTCTCCCGCAGGCCCTTGCGGCGCAGCAGCTCGGTCTTGTGCCGGGCGTCGGCCGCCAGGCCGGGCTGGACGCGCCGCCAGGTGTCGGCGAAGAACGCCTCGTCGCAGTCCTCGAAGAGCCTGCGGAGCCAGGCGCGCACGCCGCCGGGGTCGGCCAGCAGGCGCCGGGTGAAGTCCGCCTGCCGGGGCCCCCGGCTGGCGGCCAGCTCCAGGGCGCGGTCGGCACGGACGGTGCCGGCGCAGTCCGTCCCGTACGAGGTGGAGCAGGTGAACTCCAGGGCGGACGCCACGAACCGGTCCTCGTCCAGCCGGTCGAGCAGGTCCAGCTCCTCGGCGAGCGTCGCACCGGTACGGCCGTCGCCCCCGCGGATGCCCGCGAACGGCATCAGGGCGTCCGAGAAGGTCGTCGTCCACAGGAAGTCCGCCTCGTGCAACCGGTCGGCGAGATCCGGCTTGAGGCCCGCCGCCGTGGCGGTCGCCCAGCCGTGCAGCCCCGGGTGGTGCCCGGGCTCGGCCAGCGCGTGCAGCGCCACGCCGAGCTCGGCGAGGGGCGAGATGTCGAAGACGATCCGCTCGGGCGGCAGGCCGGTGATGTCGATGGTCACGCTCACGTACCCCATGGTGAGGCGTCCGCGCCGTGCGGTTCGCGCCATTTGACGGGGGTTGTCAATCGACGGGTCATCACGGGCCGACGGGGCGGAGCCTGGAGCCATGAACGCGATGCAGCAGCACATGATCGACGCCTACCGCGCGGCCCAGCGGGGCGAGCAGGCTCCGCCCCCGCCCGGCGAGGGCGACTGGGCGGCCGTGCGGTCGGTCCGCGACTACCGCCGCTTCCTGGCGGTGCTGTCGGGCCGCCGTCCGGGCGGCCGGCTCCGCCCCCGCCGCGCGGCGGTCTGACGGCCGGCGGTCCCACGCGCGGCTCCCGCGCCGGTCACCGGCCCGGCGTGGCCCCCTCCGCCCCCGCGCAGGCACCCTTCCGCCCCGTCCGCGAGGCCCCCGTCCGCAACGCCCTGTCCCTCCGGCGCGGCTTCGTCCGCGCCCCCGCGCCCCCCGCCCCGCCCCCGCGCCCTCCGCCCCTTCCGTGAGCCCCCGCCCCTCCCGCCCCTCCCGCCGGGACCGCCCTCCCGCCCCGCCCACGCCCCGCGAGCCGGCCGGCTCGAACGGTCGTACGGCGCGCCGTCGCGGAGGCGGGGCGGACCGCCCGTTCCGGATGCGCCATCCGGGGCCCTGCCGTGTCCGACGGCGACCTGCCCCCCTGTAACGCTGGCGTAGCATGACGAGAAATCGTCCGGTACCCACCGCGGACTGGAACGGAAGGCCGTCGCCGCGTGAACGCATCACCAGAACCCCGCCCCGCCCGGCTCACCGTCGGCGTCGTGGGCGCCGGCCGGGTGGGTCCCGCCCTCGCCGCCTCGCTCCAGCTCGCCGGGCACCGTCCGGTCGCCGTCTCGGCGGTGTCCGACGCCTCCGTGCGCCGGGCCGCCGAGCTGCTCCCGGACGTGCCGATCGTGCCGCCCGCCCAGGTGCTGGAGCGGGCCGATCTGGTGCTGCTGACCGTTCCCGACGACGCCCTTCCCGGCCTGGTCGAGGGCCTCGCCGGGACGGGGGCCGTGCGGCCGGGCCAGCTCCTGGTCCACACGTCCGGCCGGTACGGCACCCGGGTGCTCGACCCCGCCCGCCGCGCGGGCGCCCTTCCGCTCGCGCTGCACCCCGCCATGACGTTCACCGGCACCGCCGTCGACGTACAGCGACTGGCCGGCTGCTCGTTCGGGGTGACCGCGCCCGAGGAGCTGCGGCTGGCCGCCGAGGCGCTGGTGATCGAGATGGGCGGTGAGCCCGAGTGGATCGCCGAGGAGGCCCGCCCGCTCTACCACGCGGCCCTCGCCCTCGGCGCGAACCACCTGGTCACGCTGGTCGCCCAGTCGATGGAGCTGCTGCGCGCCGCCGGTGTCGCCGCCCCCGACCGGATGCTGGGCCCGCTGCTCGGCGCCGCACTCGACAACGCGCTGCGCTCCGGTGACGCCGCCCTCACCGGCCCGGTCGCGCGCGGTGACGCGGGCACGGTCGCCGTGCACGTCGCCGAGCTGCGCAAGCACGCGCCCGCCACCGTCGCCGGATACCTGGCGATGGCCCGTACGACCGCCGACCGGGCCCTCGCCCACGGCGTGCTCAAGCCGGAACTCGCGGCGGACCTGCTCGACGTCCTCGCGGAAGGAGAGGGCCGATGAGCCGCGCCTTCGCACTGGTCCACACCCGCGAGGAGCTGGACCGCCTCCTCGACGGCTCCGCGCCCCGCGGCCGTACCGCCGTCGTCATGACCATGGGCGCCCTCCACGACGGCCACGCCGCCCTGGTCCGCGCCGCCCGCGAGCGGGTGGGACCCGAGGGCTTCGTCACCGTGACCGTCTTCGTCAACCCGCTGCAGTTCGGCGCGGGCGAGGACCTGGACCGCTACCCGCGCACGCTGGACGCCGACGTGGAGACCGCCGAGCGGGCGGGCGCCGACGCCGTCTTCGCCCCTTCCGTGGACGAGGTCTACCCGGGCGGCGAGCCCCAGGTGCGGATCACCGCCGGACCCATGGGGGAGCGCCTCGAAGGCGCGTCCCGCCCCGGCCACTTCGACGGCATGCTCACCGTCGTCGCCAAGCTGCTCCACCTGTCCCGCCCCGACGTGGCGTTCTTCGGGCAGAAGGACGCCCAGCAGCTCGCCCTGATCCGCCGCATGGCCGGGGACCTGAACTTCCCGGTCGAGATCGTGGGCGTGCCGACCGTGCGGGAGGCGGACGGGCTCGCGCTCTCCAGCCGCAACCGCTACCTGTCGCCCGCCGAGCGCCGGACCGCGCTCGCCCTGTCCGCGGCCCTGTTCGGCGCGGCGGACCGGCTCGCCGCCCAGCAGGCCCTGCGGGCCCGCGCCGAGACGCTGCCCGCCTCCCAGAGCCGGGCCGAGGCGCTCTCCCGGCTCGGCGAGTCCCGGGCCGCCGCAGACGCGCACGCGGTGGCCCAGGCGGGCCCGGGCTGCGCCGACGCGGTTCGGGCCGCCGCCCGCGTGGTACTCGACGACGCGGCGAAGGCCGAACCGCCGCTCGTCCTCGACTACCTGGCCCTCGTCGACCCGGCCGACTTCACCGAGGTCCCCGACGGGCACACCGGTGAGGCCGTCCTCGCCGTCGCCGCCAGGGTCGGGACGACCCGGCTGATCGACAACCTTCCTCTGAACTTCGGAGCCTCCGCATGACCGGCATACGACTCCAGGCGCCCGCCCCGGGCTGGGCCATCGACGCCGACGTGGTCGTGGTCGGCTCCGGCGTCGCCGGCCTGACCACGGCACTGCGCTGCACGGCCGCCGGACTGCGTACGGTCGTCGTCACCAAGGCCCGGCTGGACGACGGCTCGACGCGCTGGGCGCAGGGCGGCATCGCCGCCGCGCTCGGCGACGGGGACACCCCCGAGCAGCACCTGGACGACACCCTGGTCGCGGGCGCCGGGCTCTGCGACGAGGAGGCGGTGCGCACCCTGGTCACCGAGGGCCCCGGCGCCGTACGCCGCCTGATCGCGACCGGCGCGCGCTTCGACACCGACGCCGCCGGCACCATCGAGCTCACCCGTGAGGGCGGCCACCACCGCCGCCGCATCGCCCACGCGGGCGGTGACGCGACGGGCGCCGAGATCTCCCGCGCGCTGGTCGAGGCGGTCCGCGACGGCGCGGTCCGCATCATCGAGAACGCCCTGGTCCTGGACCTGCTGACCGACGCCGACGGGCGTACGGCGGGCGTCACCCTGCATGTGATGGGCGAGGGCCAGCACGACGGCGTCGGCGCGGTCCACGCCCCGGCGGTCGTCCTCGCCACCGGCGGCATGGGACAGGTCTTCTCCGCCACCACCAACCCGGCGGTCTCCACCGGTGACGGCGTCGCCCTGGCACTGCGGGCGGGCGCCGAGGTCAGCGACCTGGAGTTCGTCCAGTTCCACCCGACGGTCCTGTTCCTCGGCCCGGACGCCGAGGGCCAGCAGCCGCTGGTCTCCGAGGCGGTACGGGGGGAGGGCGCCCATCTCGTCGACGCGTCCGGCACCCGCTTCATGGTCGGGCAGCACGAGCTGGCCGAGCTGGCCCCGCGCGACATCGTCGCCAAGGGCATCATGCGCCGGATGCGCGAGCAGGGCGCCCAGCACATGTACCTGGACGCCCGGCACTTCGGCGCCGCGATGTGGGCCTCGCGGTTCCCCACGATCCTCGCCGCCTGCCGCGCCCACGGCATCGACCCGGTGACCGAGCCGATCCCGGTGGCCCCGGCGGCGCACTACGCCTCCGGCGGCGTCCGTACCGACCTGTCCGGCCGCACCACGGTCCCGGGCCTCTACGCCTGCGGCGAGGTCGCCTGCACCGGCGTCCACGGCGCGAACCGGCTGGCCTCCAACTCGCTGCTGGAGGGCCTGGTCTTCGCCGAGCGCATCGCCGAGCACATCGCCGCGACCGCGACGGGCGCCGCGGGGACCGGACCCGCGCCGGGCGCCGCCGCGGGGGCTCCCGCCTCCCGTCCGGCGCCCGCCCCGCTCCCGCTGCTCGACCCGGCCGCCCGCGGCCGCATCCAGCAGATCATGACCACCGGTGCCGGGGTCCTGCGGTCGGCCGCCAGCCTGGCCGAGGCCGCCGAGCAGCTGGACGCCGTCCGCGCGGACGCCGCCGACGACCGCGGGGCCGGCGACCGCAAGGCCGCCGAACCCGGTGTCGACTCCTGGGAGACCACCAACCTGCTGTGCGTCGCCCGTGTCCTGGTCGCCGCCGCCCGCCGCCGCGAGGAGACCCGCGGCTGCCACTGGCGCGAGGACCGTCCCGACCGCGACGACGCGGGCTGGCGCCGCCACCTGGTCGTACGCCTCGCCCCCGACCGGGCCCTGGACGTCCGTTCCACCGACACCCAAGACTTCCCCCCGATCGCCGCCGCAACCCGCAGGGAGCCGTAACCGTGAGCACGCCCGAAGAACGCCCGCAGCCAGTGGACGTACCCCTGATCCAGATCGGCGCCCCGGCCGGCCAGGAGGGAGGCTGCGGCGACGGCTGCGGCTGCGGGGGTGACGACGAGGTCTACGAGTGCGGGCTCGACCCCGTGCTCGCCGCGCTCCTCGCGAACGCCGGGCTCGACCCCGTCCTGGTCGAGGACGTCGCGTACCGCGCCATCGAGGAGGACCTGGACGGCGGCACCGATGTGACGACCGCGGCCACCGTCCCGCAGGACGCGGTGGCCACCGCCGACTTCACCGCCCGCGAGGCCGGCACGGTCGCCGGTCTGCACATCGCCGAGGCCGTGCTCTCCGTCGTCTGTACGGAGGAGTTCGAGGTCGAGCGCCACGTCGTGGACGGCGACCGGGTCGAGGCCGGACAGAAGCTGCTCTCCGTCACCACCCGCACCCGGGACCTGCTCATCGGCGAGCGCAGCGCGCTGAACATCATGTGCCGGCTGTCCGGCATCGCCACCGCCACCCGGGCGTGGGCCGACGCGCTGGAGGGCTACCGCACCCAGGTCCGCGACACCCGCAAGACCACCCCCGGCCTGCGCGCGCTGGAGAAGTACGCGGTGCGCTGCGGCGGCGGCGTCAACCACCGGATGTCGCTCTCCGACGCCGCCCTGGTCAAGGACAACCACGTGATCGCGGCGGGCGGTGTGGCGGCGGCCTTCAAGGCCGTACGGGACGCCTTCCCCGACGTGCCGGTCGAGGTCGAGGTGGACACGCTCCACCAGGTGCGCGAGGCCCTGGAGGCGGGCGCCGACCTGATCCTGCTGGACAACTTCACCCCGGCGGAGACCGAGGAGGCCGTGACGCTCGTCGCCGGGCGCGCGGTCCTGGAGTCCTCCGGCCGGCTCACGCTGGACAACGCCGCCGCCTACGCCGCGACCGGCGTCGACTACCTGGCGGTGGGGGCGCTCACGCACTCCTCGCCGATCCTGGACATCGGCCTCGACCTGCGCCAGGCCGGCTGACGATGCTGCTCACCATCGACGTCGGCAACACCCACACGGTCCTCGGCCTGTTCGACGGCGAGGAGATCGTCGAGCACTGGCGGATCTCCACCGACGCCCGTCGCACCGCCGACGAACTGGCCGTGCTGCTCCAGGGCCTCATGGGCATGCACCCGCTGCTCGGCGACGAGCTGGGCGACGGGATCGAGGGCATCGCGATCTGCGCGACCGTCCCCTCCGTCCTGCACGAACTGCGCGAGGTGACCCGGCGCTACTACGGAGACGTCCCGGCCGTCCTCGTCGAGCCCGGCATCAAGACGGGCGTGCCGATCCTGATGGACAACCCCAAGGAGGTCGGCGCCGACCGCATCATCAACGCGGTCGCGGCGGTCGACCTCTACGGCGGCCCGGCCATCGTCGTCGACTTCGGCACGGCGACGACGTACGACGCGGTCAGCGCCCGGGGCGAGTACACCGGCGGTGTCATCGCCCCCGGCATCGAGATCTCGGTGGAGGCACTGGGCGTGCGCGGCGCCCAGCTCCGCAAGATCGAGCTGGCCCGCCCCCGCAGCGTGATCGGCAAGAACACGGTCGAGGCGATGCAGTCGGGCATCGTGTACGGCTTCGCCGGCCAGGTGGACGGGGTCGTCGAGCGCATGAAGCGGGAGCTGGTCGGCCCGGCCGGCGACCCGTCGGACGTCACGGTCATCGCCACCGGCGGCCTGGCCCCCATGGTGCTGGGCGAGGCGTCGACGATCGACGAGCACGAGCCGTGGCTGACCCTGATCGGCCTGCGCCTGGTGTACGAGCGGAACGTCTCGCGCATGTGACGCGCCTGCGGTACCCGGCTCCGCGCGGGGGCGCGACCCCCGGGCGGAGCCCTTGGCCGCACGCCCCCGTTCCTCCGCCGCACCGTGCGCGCCCCGCCCCGGACCGCCCGCGGAACCGCCCAGGACCGCCCCGGGCCCGGTCGCGCGTACGGTCGGCCCGCCCAACGCGCCCACCCACCGGCCTTAAACAAATTTTGTCCGATTAGCGCGTATTGTCGGCCTATGCCCACGCCATACGGATCTCGCGGCGGACTGGCGTTCAGCGCAGACGAGCTGCGTGTGCTCCGGCGCGCCCTCGCCCACGCCCTCCACCCGACCCCGCTCGACGACGAGGACGTCCAGGACTGCCTGCGGCTCGCCGGCTCCGTGGACGAGGCGGTCCACGAGGCCGGGCGGCTGAGGGCCTTCCTCCTCGCCGACCTGTCCCGCTACCGCGAAGCGCTGCCCGGTTCCGCCACCGGCTATCTGGAGCTCCTGCGGGACGCCCTGGCCGCCGGGTACGACCCGCGGGCCGAGGACCTTGCCGCGCTGCGCACGCTGCGCTCCACGCCCGCCGGTGCCGTACTGCTCGCCCGCTGCCAGGTGCTGGCCGAACAGTCGGTCCGGGCCAGGCTGGCCGGCCGCACCGTGCCCGACCGGGCCGGCTTCCTGGTGCCGCCCGCGCGACGCACCCGGCTGCTCGCCATCCCCGGCGGCCGTACGGAGTCGGCGGACCCGAAGCCGAGGCCCCGGCCGGCCACCCCGGCTCCCGCCCCGGCACCGGCCGAGCGCCCGGTTCCCAAGCCGTCCGAGGTCTTCCCTCCCCGGCGCAGACCCGCGCCCCCGCCCGAGAGCCGCGCGGCGGGATGAATCCCCGCCTCCCGGCCGGCCCGGCTCCTGCCGGCTCCTGCCGGCTCCTGCCGGGCTCCCTCCCGGCCCCGCCGGGCGTCCTCGCCACCGCGCCCCGCCGTGTCGCCGGCAAAGGGTGTCCGCCGGGGCCGGGGCGCGAGGCATCGTTACTCTGGATGCCATGGAATACGTATCCGCGCTCCTGCCCCCCGTCGTCATGGCCGCCTTCTTCATCGGTCTGGTCGTGACGATCGTCAAGAGCCAGGGCGGCCCCAACAAGGCCAAGGAGGACGCGGTCGTGGACGCCGCGTTCGCGCGTGCCGAGGCCGGCCGCCCGGCCGACGGTGCCCCGGAGCCCGGCAAGGTCTGACGGACCCCGCCCCGGCCTCCGGCCGCCCGCCTCCGGGCCTCCGGCGGCCCGTCGCCGCCCGCCCCCGGCCGCCCGCCTGGGGGCCGTGTCCCCGGGCGACGGGCGGCTCCCCCCGATCGCTCCCCACGGATGCCGTTCGGCCATCTCCGACGGCCGCGGCACGGCCACTCAGGACGTACGACCCCTCCCGGTCGTACGTCCTTTTTGTTACGTCAATAGCCAGCTATTCCGACATCTCCCACTATGGTGGCGATGTGCCCCGTCAATTGGGAGAGCTGGAAGACGCCGTCATGACACGCGTCTGGCAATGGAACCGACCTGTCACGGTCCGGGAAGTCCTTGAGGATCTCCAGCAGGAACGGTCCATCGCCTACACCACCGTCATGACGGTAATGGACAATCTCCATCAGAAGGGCTGGGTGCGCCGGGAAGTCGCAGGCCGCGCCTATCGATATACCGCGGTCTCCACCCGCGCCGCCTACTCGGCCGCACTGATGAACGAAGCCTGGTCGAAGAGCGACAACCCCGCGGCGGCCCTCGTGGCCTTCTTCGGGATGATGTCCGCGGAGCAGCGCCAAGCGCTCAGTGACGCGGTGCGCGTCGTGCAACGGGACACCCCTGAAGAGACTCCCGAAGCTCCCGAAGTCCCCTTGGCCCAGGCCGAGGAGCACGAAAAGGAACAAGCCAGGGAACAGAACCCTGAACAAGCCAGTGAAGGGAATCCGCAAGAAGTCCCTCCACTCGAACAAAAACAAGCGGAACGGTCGGTTTGGGAGCGCCTTGTGGAGGGTGGTGATGATGAGCCGGAGACAGAGCGATAGCGTCCGGTCATGTCCTCCTCCGCGCTTCCGCCTCCTTCGCCCAATGACGCCGCGAATGCCGTGACCGTGCGCCGTGCCAGGACCAGCGACGTCCAGGCGGTTCGCAGGCTGGTCGACCCCTATGTCACCCGGGGCATCCTGCTCGACAAAGCCACCGTGACGCTTTACGAGGACATCCAGGAGTTCTGGGTCGCCGAACGCGACGAGGACGCCACCGTGGTCGGCTGCGGCGCTCTCCACGTGATGTGGGAAGACCTCGCGGAAGTGCGCACTCTCGCCGTGGACCCCGACTTCAAGGGGGCCGGTGTCGGCCATCACGTGCTGGGCAAGTTGCTGGACACCGCCCGCTGGCTGGGTGTGCGCCGGGTATTCTGCCTGACCTTCGAAGTCGACTTCTTCGCGAAGCATGGCTTCGTCGAGATCGGGGAGACGCCCGTCGACGGAGATGTCTACGCCGAGCTGCTTCGTTCCTATGACGAGGGTGTCGCCGAGTTCCTCGGTCTCGAACGGGTGAAGCCGAACACCTTGGGCAACAGCCGGATGCTTCTGCACCTGTGATGGGCGAAGCCAACCGGATCCCTATGTCCGAATCGCGCACGTTTCCCGCGGTCTCGGGGTTCTGAACCTCTCCCAGGGGTTTGTGTTTTCCAGGGAAAAGCGGTTTCCTTTCCGCGTACTGCATTTTCGATGAAAGGAAATCCGGTGGCACAGAAGGTTCAGGTCCTTCTTGTCGATGACCTCGACGGTGGCGAGGCTGACGAGACGGTGACGTTTGCGCTGGACGGCAAGACCTACGAGATCGACCTCACCACCGCGAACGCCGACAAGCTTCGCGGGCTGCTGGAGCCGTACACCAAGAGCGGCCGTCGTACCGGTGGCCGTGCCGCGACCGGTCGCGGAAAGGGACGGGTCGCCGCGAGCGGCAGCCCGGACACCGCGAAGATCCGCGCGTGGGCCAAGGACAACGGTTACAACGTGAACGACCGCGGCCGCGTGCCCGCCGACATCAAGCAGGCCTACGAGGACGCCAACCGCTGAGCGGCGGCACCCGCACCCAGCAGCCGGACCCGGTGGCACTCCGCGGCCGCCGTGTCCACGAGTCGTACGAGACCGGGGGCGTCACCGCCGCCCCCGACGGCCGGCAGGGCCGGAAGGGTCGGCTCCACCTCGCGCCCCGGCTCAGGGGGGCGCAGCCACACGGCATCGCCGGGCGAGCCGGATCCGCTCCATCCCGGGGGGACGGGGGCGGTCATCCGGCCGCCCGCGCCGAGTGCGGTCAGATCGAGGGCGACCCCGCCCCACTCCAGCCAGTCGAGCAGCCCGGGCAGCTCGTCCGCGCTCCCCGCGGCCACCAGCACGCGCATCCGCCGCCCCATGAGGGCGACGGGCGACCGGACGTCCAGGCGTCGCAGTACGGCGAACCCGGCAGCCGCGGGCAGCTCCAGGACGTCGAACCGGAGCCCCGTCAGAAGCTGCACCGGCGGCCCCCCGGCCGTTGCCCAGCCGAGCTCGTCCTCGTACCAGCGTTCGTCGGCGCCTCCACCGTCGAGCTGCGTGCGGGACTGCGGGAGAGTGAAGGCCATACCCGGGGAACTGCCGATCACGTGCCGAGGTTACGCGGTGTGCTCGCTTCGTCGCCGAGAGTGCCCGAAACGGGGGCGCTCGGAGGTGTTGAGCGGCGCAAGGTTGTTCGCCCGTAGCTGAGGGAACCGGGGTGCGCCGCATGGACTGTCGGTCCGTGCGGGTAAGACATCCCTAGTGGGAAGGGGCGACACGCGGCTCCGGGCGTCTCACGTTCGCCATCGGCGTAGTGGCGGCGAGGGTAAGTGCCTGGCCTGCGGGAACATCGTCTCGCACCATCGGGTTGGAGCATGTGTCGGCGTTCGTGGCAGGAGATCCCCCCGGGGAGCAGGGCCGGGTGTCGGCAGTTGGAATGAGCGGTCCCCGCTTGCGGGACTAAGCTGCGGAAGGACAGGGAGGGGACCGACCCCTTACTGCCTGACCGCTCTGAGGAGCGATTAACGATGTTCGAGAGGTTCACCGACCGCGCGCGGCGGGTTGTCGTCCTGGCTCAGGAAGAAGCCCGGATGCTCAACCACAACTACATCGGCACCGAGCACATCCTCCTGGGCCTTATCCACGAGGGTGAGGGTGTCGCCGCTAAGGCCCTGGAGAGCCTCGGGATTTCGCTCGAGGCGGTCCGCCAGCAGGTGGAGGAGATCATCGGTCAGGGCCAGCAGGCCCCGTCCGGGCACATCCCCTTCACCCCCCGTGCCAAGAAGGTCCTGGAGCTGTCGCTCCGCGAGGCCCTTCAGCTGGGCCACAACTACATCGGCACCGAGCACATCCTGCTCGGCCTGATCCGCGAGGGCGAGGGCGTCGCCGCCCAGGTCCTCGTGAAGCTGGGCGCCGATCTCAACCGGGTGCGTCAGCAGGTCATCCAGCTGCTCTCCGGTTACCAGGGCAAGGAAGCCGCCACCGCGGGCGGCCCCGCCGAGGGCACGCCCTCGACGTCCCTGGTCCTCGACCAGTTCGGCCGGAACCTCACCCAGGCCGCTCGTGAGTCCAAGCTCGACCCGGTCATCGGGCGCGAGAAGGAGATCGAGCGGGTCATGCAGGTGCTGTCCCGCCGTACGAAGAACAACCCGGTCCTCATCGGCGAGCCCGGCGTCGGAAAGACGGCGGTCGTCGAGGGCCTGGCGCAGGCCATCGTCAAGGGCGAGGTGCCCGAGACCCTCAAGGACAAGCACCTCTACACCCTGGACCTCGGCGCGCTCGTCGCCGGCTCCCGGTACCGCGGTGACTTCGAGGAGCGCCTGAAGAAGGTGCTGAAGGAGATCCGCACCCGCGGCGACATCATCCTGTTCATCGACGAGCTCCACACCCTGGTGGGTGCGGGTGCCGCCGAGGGCGCGATCGACGCGGCGTCCATCCTGAAGCCGATGCTCGCCCGCGGTGAGCTCCAGACCATCGGCGCCACGACGCTCGACGAGTACCGCAAGTACCTGGAGAAGGACGCCGCGCTCGAGCGCCGCTTCCAGCCCATCCAGGTCGCGGAGCCGTCGCTGCCGCACACCATCGAGATCCTCAAGGGCCTGCGCGACCGTTACGAGGCCCACCACAGGGTCTCCATCACGGACGAGGCGCTGGTCCAGGCCGCGACCCTGGCCGACCGGTACATCTCGGACCGCTTCCTGCCGGACAAGGCGATCGACCTGATCGACGAGGCCGGTTCCCGGATGCGCATCCGCCGGATGACCGCGCCGCCGGACCTCCGCGAGTTCGACGAGAAGATCGCCGGTGTCCGTCGTGACAAGGAGTCCGCGATCGACTCCCAGGACTTCGAGAAGGCGGCCTCTCTCCGCGACAAGGAGAAGCAGCTGCTGGCGGCGAAGGCCAAGCGGGAGAAGGAGTGGAAGGCCGGCGACATGGACGTCGTGGCCGAGGTCGACGGCGATCTGATCGCCGAGGTCCTCGCGACCGCCACGGGCATCCCGGTCTTCAAGCTGACCGAGGAGGAGTCCTCGCGTCTGCTCCGCATGGAGGACGAGCTCCACAAGCGCGTCATCGGCCAGAAGGACGCCATCAAGGCCCTCTCGCAGGCCATCCGCCGTACGCGGGCCGGTCTGAAGGACCCGAAGCGTCCCGGTGGCTCGTTCATCTTCGCCGGTCCGTCCGGTGTCGGTAAGACCGAGCTGTCCAAGACGCTCGCCGAGTTCCTCTTCGGCGACGAGGACGCGATGATCTCCCTCGACATGTCGGAGTTCAGCGAGAAGCACACGGTGTCCCGCCTCTTCGGTTCCCCGCCCGGATACGTGGGCTACGAGGAGGGCGGCCAGCTCACCGAGAAGGTGCGCCGCAAGCCGTTCTCCGTCGTCCTCTTCGACGAGGTCGAGAAGGCCCACCCCGACATCTTCAACTCCCTGCTCCAGATCCTGGAGGACGGTCGCCTGACCGACTCCCAGGGCCGGGTCGTGGACTTCAAGAACACGGTCATCATCATGACGACCAACCTCGGGACCCGGGACATCTCCAAGGGCTTCAACCTGGGCTTCGCGGCGCAGGGCGACGTCAAGACCGGTTACGACCGGATGAAGGCGAAGGTCAACGAAGAGCTGAAGCAGCACTTCCGGCCCGAGTTCCTCAACCGTGTCGACGACACGGTCGTCTTCCACCAGCTCAGCCAGGAAGACATCATCCAGATCGTCGACCTGATGGTCGCCAAGGTGGACGAGCGCCTGAAGGACCGCGACATGGGCATCGAGCTCAGCGGTTCCGCCAAGGAGCTCCTGGCGAAGCACGGCTACGACCCCGTGATGGGCGCCCGGCCGCTGCGCCGGACGATCCAGCGCGAGATCGAGGACATCCTCTCCGAGAAGATCCTCTTCGGTGAGCTGCGCCCCGGTCACATCGTGGTCGTGGACACCGAGGGCGAGGGTGAGGAGAAGAAGTTCACCTTCCGCGGTGAGGAGAAGTCCGCTCTGCCGGACGTTCCCCCGATCGAGCAGGCGGCCGGCGGTGCCGGGCCCAACCTCTCGAAGGAAGCCTGACCCGGGCGGCGACGCCGCTTGAACGAAGGGGACTGCCCCGGACCGGTGAACGGTCCGGGGCAGTCCCCTTTCCCGGCTTTCCGGCTTCTCCTTTGCCGGTTGCCGGTTGCCGGTTGCCGGTTTCCCGGCTTCAGGCTTCCGGTTTCCCGGTTCCCGGCTTCGTGCCGCGGCCACCCGTCCGGCCGGGACCTCAGCAGGGCAGGGGCTTGCGCCAGGAGCATTCGAGGTCGGCCGGGGGCGCGGCGCCGCGCGTCCGCGTCGCCGGGGCGGGGGTGATCGCGCCGGCGGCCGTGTCGGAGCCGGCGAGCGTGACGACGATCGCGTCCTCGACGCCCTTCACCGAAGGGGCCAGGTAGTTGTTCAGGACGACGCTGTAGACGAGCCGGCGGCCCGCGCGGTCCGTGACGTAACCGGACAGGGCCGAGGCGCCGGTCAGGGACCCGGTCTTGGCGCGGGTGTTCAGCGCCGCCGGGGTGCCGCACATACGGGTGCGCAGGGTGCCTCCGACGGCGCGGTCGGAGGCGCAGGCGACGGGTAGCGAGGCGTACCAGTCGGCGTACCAGGGGGCGTCCTGGACGGCCACCAGGAGCCGCGCGAGCTGGGCGGCGGGGAAGACGTTCATCCGGGACAGACCGGAGCCGTCGACCTGGCGCAGCCGTGCCGGATCGACGCCCTCCTCCTTCAGATACGTCTCGATGGCGGCCAGCCCCGCGCTCCAGGTGCCCCGGCCGGAGACCTCGTACCCGATCGTCTTGGTCAGGGCCTCGGCGTGCATGTTGTTCGACAGCTTCATGAAGGGCACCAGCAGCTCGCGCAGCGGCATGGAGCTGTGGGTGGCCAGGACGGCGGCCGTGGCGGGGGTCCGCCCGCCGAGGAGGGGCGGTGAGGCGACGCGTACGCCCCGCGCGGCGAGGGCGTCGGCGAAGACGGCGGCGGCGTAACCGGTCGGCTCCTGGACGGTGACCCACTCCTTGGCGGGGGAGCCCCGGAGCGGGATGTCACCGGTGACGGACAGGGTGTTCGTGCCGTGCGCCCGTTCGACGGCAAGGGTGGCGGGGCTTCCGGCGGCGACGGTGGTGGCGCGGTTGTCGACGCGCACGTAGCGGGTGCGGGGCGTGATCGTCACCTCGGGCCGGGCACCGGCCCGCCTGCCGGGGGCGGCCTGTACGACGACCGTCCCCGCGTCGTAGTCGGTGTCCGGCGCGACGGTGAGCGCGGAGATCTGCGCGGAGTAGTACGAGGACTCGTCGTCGGCCGCCCAGGAACGGCCCAGTCGCCGGCTGTCGAAGCGGGTGTCGTCGGCGACGATCCGGCCGGTGACCCGGGTGATCCCGGCGGCGGCTACATCGGCGGCGAGCGCGTCGTAGTCCTTGGCGAGCGTCGTCGGGTCCCCGCTGCCGCGCAGATGGAGGTCACCGCGCAGGACGCCGCCCCGGGGCCGTACGGCGGAGAGCACCTCCGTGCGGAAACGGTGATCGGGCCCGAGCAGGGCCATGGCGGCCGCCGAGGTGACGATCTTGGTGTTGGAGGCGGGCATGAGCCGGTCGCCGCCGTCGCGCTGGTAGAGGGTGTCCCCGCTCCCGGCATCCACGACGACGACGCTCGCGGCGCCGCCGTCCAGCCGGGGGTCGGCGAGGATCGTGTCGATGGCTCCCTTGAGCCCGGTGTCGGAGGGGCCCGCACCGGCGGGCCCGGCGTCGAGGGCGCACAGGGTGCCGAGAGCGAGGACTGCGGCGAGGCCGATGGCCCTGACGTGCGTCACGCGTCTACTCATGGACAGGAGGATGGCGGACGGCCGCGGGTGCGGAAAGGAGGCGTGCCCGGCCTCGCGCGCCCCCCGCCGCACCCCGCGCCGCCCGGAGCCGCCCCCCGCCGCACCCCGCGCCGCCCGGAGCCGCCCCGGCGGTGCCCCCTCCGGCGGCGCTCTCCGCCGCTTCCCTCCAAATGGACTTCACGGGCAAAACGGACAGTCTGCCGGGGTGATGCCCGTGACAAGGCGCACAGACGTTTCGGGCGGTACTACGCGGAATAGTGAAAACCGGAGGGCGGGAGCGGAGCCTTGGGGGCGGGTTGCCGGGGGGTCCGGCCCCGGTGCCGGGGGAGAAGTGGGCCGGGGTGGGCCGATGCGGGGCCACCATGGGCCACGACATGGGCCTAAACCGCTTGTTCGGCGGATATTCCGGACGTCCGGACGGGGGACTTCACCGCGCGTCAAGAGCGCACGTCACACCGGGGGCTCTACGACTTTATGTCGTAGTTGGGCGGTTTGAGGTGGGATGGGAGCACGGGTTACCAAGGATGAGCCCAACCGCCCGGCACGCCGCTCGTGCCGGGTCCGCTCTTGTCCGGAGGTCTTCCCCGTATGTCGAAGCGCGTCAAGCACCCCGCCCGTAACGCCGTCGTCGCCCTCGCTGCCGTCGGCATGGGAACGTCGATGGTGTTCGGAGGCGGTGCCGCCTTCGCCGCCGAGGGCAAGGCTGCCCCGGTGATGGATCCCGCGTCCGCCGTCGCCGCCCAGGCTCACGCCCAGGCCAAGGCCGCCGACAAGGCCGCCGCCGTCAAGAAGGCCGCCGCCAAGAAGTCCGCGGCGAAGAAGGCGTCCTCCTGGGTGAAGCCCGTCAGTGGCTACACCCTGACCGCCTCCTTCAACCAGGGCGGCTCCATGTGGTCGCACAAGCACTCCGGTCAGGACTTCGCCGTCCCGGTCGGCACCCCGGTCAAGGCCGCGCACAGCGGTGTCGTCGTGAAGGCCGGCCCGAACGGCGGCGGTGACGGCCCGGCGTACGGCAACGCGATCGTGATCAAGCACGCCAACGGCACGTACTCCCAGTACGCCCACCTGTCGAAGATCAACGTCGGCATCGGCAAGACGGTGAAGACCGGCCAGCTCATCGCCGCGTCCGGCAACACCGGCAACTCGTCCGGCCCGCACCTGCACTTCGAGATCCGTACGACCCCGAACTACGGCTCCGCCGTGAACCCGGCGGCGTTCCTCCGGGCCGAGGGCATCACCATCTGACACCCACCCCCCATGGCGGCCCCGGCCCGGCCGGGGGCTTCCGGGCGGCCCGTGACCCTACGGGGTCTCGTGATGGGCCGATGTCACCAGATCGATGGCGACTTCGAGGACGGCTTCGCGCTTCTCCTCGGGGTCGCCTTCGACGTTCTGCAGGAAGAACGTCCCGGCGTGCAGGGTGAACAGCGCGCTGGCGCACCTGACCTGGTCGGTCAGGGGGGCGTCCGGCATCCGGATCAGGTCGAGCATGGTGAGCATGCGGCCCTTGAACGTCTCGCCGACGCTCAGGTCCCGCACGGTCGCCTGGTTCTCCTGCATGAAGCGGAAGAGCGGGGCCGCGTGCCCCAGGGCGGCGCTGTAGCGCCGCAGCACCTCCTGCTTGGTCGCCAGGGTGCGCGGCTGCCCCTGGGCCCACTCGATCAGCTGGTCGATCGGCCTGGTCAGGTCCTGGAAGAGGCTGATCAGGATGTCTTCCTTGGTCTTGAAGTGGTAGTACAGCGCGGCTTTCGTGACCTCCAGCCGCTCCGCGATCTCGCGCAGCGAGGTCTTCTCGTAGCCCTGTACGGCGAAGAGTTCGAGGGCCACGTCCTGGATGCGCTGGCGGGTATTGCCTCTGGCCATGGCGGGGTCCTCTCCCGGCAAAACTTACTTGACGCCCGGCTAGTTACCGGTCTAACGTCCCCCCAGTCTAGTCAGCTTGCCGGGCGGCAAGTAAGTGAAGCGGGGCAGGGGAGTGGGGACCATGACGGGGACCAGTACGGAGACCGGGAAACAGCCGCGCAGCGTGCGGGTGGTGCTGCTCGCGCTGATGATCGCGATGCTGCTCGCCATGCTCGACAACATGATCATCGGCACCGCGATGCCGACCATCGTGGGCGAGCTCGGGGGCCTGGAACACCTCTCGTGGGTCGTCACGGCCTACACGCTGGCCACCGCCGCCTCGACCCCCATCTGGGGAAAGCTCGGGGACCTCTACGGACGCAAGGCCACCTTCCTCACCTCCATCGTCATCTTCCTGGCCGGCTCGGCGCTCAGCGGCATGGCGCAGGACATGGGCCAGCTCATCGGCTTCCGGGCCGTCCAGGGCCTCGGGGCCGGCGGCCTGATGGTCGGCGTGATGGCGATCATCGGCGATCTGATACCGCCCCGGGAGCGCGGCAGGTACCAGGGCATGATGGCCGGAGTCATGGCGCTCGCCATGATCGGCGGACCGCTGGTCGGCGGCACCATCACCGACCACTGGGGCTGGCGCTGGTCCTTCTACATCAACCTGCCGCTGGGCGCGGTCGCGCTCGCCATGGTCACCGCCGTGCTCCACCTCCCCAGGAAGGAGCGCACGAGCCGGACCCGGATCGACTACCTCGGCGCGGCACTGCTCACCGTCGGCATCACCTCGATCGTGCTGGTCACCACCTGGGGCGGTACGGAGTACGCCTGGGGTTCCGCCGTCATCCTGGAGCTGAGCGCGCTGGGCCTCGCCGCTCTCGCGGGCTTCCTCTTCGTCGAGACCCGTGCGGCCGAGCCGATCATTCCGCTGCACATCTTCCGCAGCCGCAACTTCACGCTGATGTCGGTGATCGGGTTCCTGACCGGCTTCGTCATGTTCGGCGCGGTTCTCTTCCTCCCGTTGTTCCAGCAGTCCGTGCAGGGCGCGTCCGCGACCAACTCGGGGCTGCTCCTGCTGCCGATGCTGATGTCGATGATGGTCGTGTCGCTGATCGCGGGCCGGGTCACCACCAACAGCGGCAAGTACAAGATCTTCCCGATCGCCGGTGGCGCACTGATGACCGCCGGGCTCCTGCTCCTCGCCCAGATGGACACGGGCACCTCGCGGGTCACCTCGGGTGTCTACATGGCGGTGCTCGGTGCCGGCATGGGCTTCCTGATGCAGATCACGATGCTCGTCGCGCAGAACAGCGTCGAGATGAAGGACATGGGCGTCGCCTCCTCGGCGACCACCCTCTTCCGTACGCTCGGCTCCTCCTTCGGCGTCGCGATCATGGGCGCGCTCTTCACCTCGCGCGTCCAGGACGAGATGGCGTCGCGCGGCGGTTCGGCGGCCACGCAGCACTCCGCGCAGCTGGACGCGGCGAGCCTGGCGAAGCTGCCGGCGCCCGTGCGGGAGGCGTACGAGTTCGCGGTCGCGTCCGGGACGCACGCGGCGTTCCTGGTCGGCGGATGCGTGGCGGTGTTCGGCTTCGTCGCCGCGTTCTTCGTCAAGGAGGTGCCGCTGCGGGGCGCCGGACCGCAGACGAAGGAGGAGTCCGGGCCCGGCGAGGACTCCCCGGCCCTCGGCCCGAAGGTGTCGCAGGGCGTCTGAGCCCCGCGAGCCCTCCCGCGTCCGCGCCAGGCCGCTGCCGCGACGCTTCCCGGTACGGTTCACGGCTCAGGAGGCGGGCTTACGGCTTACGGCTCACGGTTTACGAGCCCCGGTTTACGCGTCGCGAGTCACACATCACGAGTCACGGCGTACGACGGGCCGCTCACCCGGCCCCGCCCGACCGGCCGACGGCCCCCCGCGCCCACCCGCGCGGGGGGCCGTCGCCGTGCCGGCCGGGGGCGGCGACGGGGGCCGCCCGGAAGGGGCCCGCACAGGCCCGAGCAGACCGGAGCCGGTCCAGGAGCCCGGGCGCGCGGGTCCCGGAGGAGCCCGGGCCGTGCCCGGAGAGGCCCACCCGGACCGCGCCGCCCCGGGCGCACACTCCTGGCGCGTCAGGGCCCGTCGGGCAGCTGGAGGATCGGGAAACTGCCCGTGGCCGTCGGCGCGTGTTCCGGCAGCCACAGCACCGCGATCGCCCCGCCCGTGCCGGGCGCGGTGCCCTCCGGGGCCGCGTTGCGGAAGGTCAGCCGCGCGCCCAGGACCCGTGCCTGGCCCGCCGCGATCGTCAGGCCCAGCCCGTGACCATGTCCGGCCCGGTCGCTCGCACCCGTGCGGAAGCGGCTCGGTCCCTCGCGCAGCAGCACCTCGGGGAAGCCCGGACCGTGGTCGCGCACCCGCAGGACCCGGCCCTCGACGGTGACCTCGACCGTCGGCCGGCCGTGCTTCGCGGCGTTGGCCAGCAGGTTGCCGAGAATCCGCTCCAGGCGCCGCGGATCGGTGTTCACCCACGACTCGTGCACCACCCTGACCACCGCGTCCGGGTTCATCACGGCGACGCGGCGGCTGACGAACTCGCCCAGCGCGAGCTCCTGGAGCTCGGCCCGTTCCGAGGCGCTGTCCAGCCGGGCGACCTCCAGCACGTCCTCGACCAGTGTGCGCATCGCCCGTGCACGGTCCTGCACCAGCTCGGTGGGGCGGCCCGGCGGCAGCAGCTCGGCCGCGGTGAGCAGACCGGTGACGGGGGTGCGCAGCTCGTGCGCGATGTCCGCGGTGACGCGCCGCTCCGCCTCGATGCGCTCGTTCAGCGCGTCGGTCAGGGCGTCCACGGCACGGGCGAGCTCATCGGTCTCGTCGCGTACGACACCGCCGATGGCGTCCCTGACCCGCACCTCGGTGTTGCCCTGCGCGACCTTCCCGGCCGCGGTGGCCGCCTTGCGCAGCCGGCGGGACAGCTGCCCGCCGATCAGCACCCCCAGCGCGCATCCTCCGAAGACCACCGACACCGAGCCGACGACCAGCGCCTGGTCCAGGTCCTTCATGATCGTCGCGCTGCGGTCGGCGAAGCGGGTGTGCAGCGAGAGCACATCGCCGTTGCCGAGCGGCACGGCCGCCCACACGTCCGGCGCGCCGTCGGGGTGCTCCTGCACGAAGGTCCCCCGCCGCTTCTCCTGCATCAGCGCGTCGAGCTGGCGGGGCAGCGCGGGGTCGTTGAGCTTGGTGCCGAACTTCGGCTCCTTCGGCTTCGACGACTCGTACATCCGCTGTGCGAAGAGCAGGCGCTCCATCTGCACCTCGCGGGCGTTGTCCAGCATCGAGACCCGGGCGGCGTTGTGCACGACCAGGCTCAGCGCGACCGCGATGAGGGCGCCCACGCCGGCGATGGCGATCGAGATCTTCCAGCGGACGCCGGTGCGCAGTGCGAACCGCTTCATGCGGCGGGGTCCTGTTCTGTGTACCGCTTCATGCCTTGAGCTTGTAGCCGAAGCCGCGGACCGTTTCGATCCGGTCCTGGCCGATCTTGGTGCGCAGCCGCTGGACGTGGACGTCCACCACCCGGGTGTCGCCGCCCCAGCCGTAGTCCCAGACGCGCTCCAGCAGCTTGTCGCGTGAGAGTACCGTCCCGGGCGCCGAGGAGAACTCCAGCAGCAGCCGCATCTCGGTGGGCGTCAGCGCCACCGGGGCGCCGCCCTTGCGGACCTCCATGCCCTCGGTGTCGACCTCCAGGTCGCCGAAGACCAGCAGCCCGCGCTCGTCCTGCCCGGCCGGCCCGGCGTCCGCACCGCCCGCCGGGCGGCCCGCGTGGCCGAAGCGGCGCAGCACGGCACGGATCCGGGCGACCAGTACCGAGCCGTCGAACGGCTTGGTGACGTAGTCGTCCGCGCCGGCCTCCAGGCCGAGCACCACGTCGATCGAGTCGGCACGCGCCGAGAGCATGATCACGGGCACGGTGGACTCGTCGCGGATCCGGCGGCACAGGCTCACGCCGTCCATGCCGGGCAGCATCACGTCCAGCAGCGCGATGTCCGGCTGCCGCTCGCGGAACGCCTCCAGACCGGACAGCCCGTCCGGCATCGCGGTCACCGCGAAGCCGTCGCGCTCCAGCGCCAGCTGCGTCGCCTCACGGATGACGTCGTCGTCCTCCACGAACAGGACATGGGTCTCGGCCATCCCGCGCTCTCAGTTCTCGCTCGGCGCGGTCGGCTCGGCGGGATCGATTCCTCCGTCGCCGACCGCTTTGCTGAAGTCGTTGTGCACCCGGTCGTGTTCGGTGAACTTGCTCCCCTGCCACCGGTAGGTGAGCACGTCCTCGCCGGACGGGTACGCGACCGGGTCGCCCTTCGCGTACACCTGCCGGGTGACGACGAGGTCGCCCCGGTCGATCGTGGAGTAGACGGCCGGCTCCTCGACCGCGAAGACGTTCCGGTACTTCTCGTCCTCGACCCGGTACACGTACGTGCCGATGCCGACGGCGTCACCACAGGTCAGCACGTTCACCACGACGTCCGGCGTACCGGTGCCGGTCAGGTTGCCGTAGGAGGTGTCCACAGGGAAGGCGTCCGCCACACACGGCTTGAGGTCGTCCTTGACCTGATCGCTGACCTTGGGATCGCTCTTGATCAGCTGGACCGCGTCGACCTTCGCCATCGGCGAGGAGGTCGACGCCGGGGTCGGCGCCGTCGACGGGGTGCCCTGGTCCGTGCGGGCCGCGCCCTCGTCACGGGTGCCGGTGCCGCCGGTGGAGCAGCCGGCCGTGAGCAGCCCGAAGGCGGTGAGCGCGGCCATGGCCCTGCTCACCGCCCGGATCCCGCTCCCGCCGCTGGTGCCGCTGCCCCCGTCGCCCGAAACGGCGTTGCGGGAAGAGGCACCGCGGGAAGAAGTACTGCTGGAAGAAGCGCTGCGGGATGGCCCGCTGCTGGGAATACCGCTGTCGCGTCTGGCACTCAGGCCGCGCACCGCTCCCGCCCCCGTTCGTGACTGCGTCCGACCATACGTTCCGTACGCTCCCGGGCACGGGCGTCGTCGACGGCTCGGCTCTCCAGCTCCTGACGGAGACGGGCGAGCGCCCGGTGAAGCGTGCTCTTCACCGTACCGGTCGACATGCCCAGCGCGGCCGCGGTCTCCTCGGTGCTCATCTGCTCCCAGTGCCGCAGGACGACGACGCTGCGCTGCTTGGGAGCCAGCACCTTCAGGATGTCCATGAGCAGGGCGCGGTCGGCGTGCTGCTCGGTGGCGTCGTCGACGCTCGCGTCGGGCAGCTGCTCGGTGGGCACTTCCTCCAGCTTGCGGGCGCGCCACCACTCCGTACGCGTATTGATCATCACACGGCGCAGGTACGCGTCGGCGAGCGCCTTGTCCGCGATGCCGTCCCAGCGCCCGTAGGTACGGGCCAGCGCGGTCTGGAGCAGGTCCTGCGCGTCGACCGGGTCAGGGACGAGGCGTCGGGCGCTGCGCAGCAGCGCGTCCTGCCGAGTGCGTACGTACTCCTCGAATTCGAGCACCTCGCCGTGCGACATCCCGAACCGCCTCCCGATCCCCGTTTGTTCCCCGTGGTCGCGGTGCTCCCTCAGCACCGCCTGCCCTACGTCACGAGACGCTACGGAGCTCGTGTCACGGGGTTGTCCGAGGCAGCCCTCGGAGGGCGCACGGCTGGCCATCGGTTGTGTAACAGCGATGGTGTAACAGAGGCGTCGTCAGCCGAGCGGGAGCCGGTACAGACCTCCGTCGAGGGGTTCGACCAGTCCGTCGGCGACCAGCCCGTCCAGCGCGCGGGCCCGCTGGACCGGCTCGTCCCACACCGCGTCCAGCGCGGCCTGGGAGACCGGGGCGACCGCCTCGCGCAGTACGGCCAGGAGCTTGCCGCGCACCTGGCGGTCGGTGCCGGCATAGGTCTGGCCGCGCCGCGGCGGGCCGTCATGGGCGGGCTTGCCGGCCAGCCGCCAGGCGCACCGGGCGGCGATCGGGCAACGGGAGCAGTCCTCGTTCTTCGCCGTGCACACCAGGGCGCCGAGCTCCATGGACGCCGCCGCCCAGCGGGCCGCGGTCGACTCGTCCTCGGGCAGCAGGGTGCGGGCCAGCCTGCGCTCGGCGGCGGTGGTGGCGTTCGGCGGGTACCGCACCCCCGTCACCGACCGGGCGAACACCCGGCGGACGTTGGTGTCCAGGACGGCGTGCCGCTGCCCGTACGCGAAGGAGGCCACCGCGGCGGCCGTGTACTCGCCGACGCCGGGCAGGGCGAGGAGCTGCGCGTGGTCGCGGGGTACGTCACCGCCGTGCCGCTCCGTTATCGCGACGGCCGCCCCGTGCAGCCGCAGCGCGCGGCGCGGGTAACCGAGCCGGCCCCAGGCGCGGACGGCCTCGCCGGGGGCGTCGTCGGCCAGGTCGGCGGGGCGGGGCCAGCGGGCCAGCCACTGTTCGTACACGGGCAGCACCCGCACGACGGGGGTCTGCTGGAGCATGAACTCGCTGACCATCACGGCCCAGGCGTCCGCCTCGGGGCGGCGCCAGGGCAGGTCGCGGGCGTTCTGCTCGAACCACGCGAGGACGGGCGTGTGGAGCCCGTCATGGGGGTCGGACGCGGGATCGCGGGGAGCGGGGGTGTCGGTAGCAGTCATGGCACCCCCGATCCTGACACGTTACTCAGACCCGGCGGTGCATCGGCTCCCGGCGGCGCGAGGGCCGGGGCACGGCGGGCCCCGGCCCGGCCAGCCACTTCGCGAGACCCGACCTGCTCGTCCGCATGGTCTCCACCAGCGCTCCGGTCGGCCCGGTCAGCAGCCGTACGAAGAGGATCGCCATCAGCGCGCCGAGGACCAGGCCCGTCGCCACGTCGTGCGGGTAGTGCACGCCGACGAAGACCCGGGAGAACGCCATCAGCAGCGCCATCGGCACCGTCAGCCAGCCGATGCCGCGCCAGGCCAGCACGAGCGCGATCGCCGCGGCGCCCGCGATGGCGGAGTGGTTGCTCGGGAAGGACCAGTCGCCGTACGGGGGGCACTGCACCAGCGAGGGGGCGGCGCCCGTGACCGCGCGGCAGGGGCGCTCCTCGTCCACCACCGACTTCAGCAGCTCGCTGACGACGTAGCCGAAGGCGGTGCCGAGGGGTGCGAGCACGGCAACCGCCACGGCCCGCGAGGCGCCGGGGCGCGTACGCCACCAGGCGACGAGGAACAGCACCCCGAAGAGGAGCAGCCCGGCCTCGGTCCAGAGCTCGGCGAGGAGCTGCAGCCAGCCCGGGGTGTCGTGGGCGAAGTCGGTGATGTCTCTATAGAGGTCCTGGCTCATGGCTACGGACGGTACCTGGCGCCGCCCGGCGGTCACTCGGCGCCATCGTCCATGGCCGCCCCCGACGAAAGTCGGGGTGCGGAACACCCGGAACACCTCTCAGGATGTGATCATCGGCAAAACTTGGTGCAGGGGCGGCGGGTGGGGCGGGAGTTGGCGCCGATCTCTCGTAGAGTTTGAGCGTGGGATCTCTGCGCAATCCGGTCGGGCCGCTTCCCTCCTCCATCTACTGGCGACGGAGGGCAGTCGCGGCGAGCCTGATCGCGCTGCTCGCGTTGTTGACCGTGTGGTTCGTCGGCTTCGGTGACGGCGACGGGAAGAAGGGCAACGACGGCGCCAACGGCGCTTCCCCCGCGCCCTCCATCACCCCTGGACCCGACGGGTCGGGGCCCGCCATCAGTGAACAGCCGGGCGGACGCGACGAGTCGGGGGACACCGGCACCGGCGGCACCGGCGGCACCGGAGGCGGGAGCGGCGCGGACGCGGGCGCGGACGGCGGCAAGAACGGCGACACCACGACGGCCGGCGGCACGGGCGGCACGGGCGGTACGGGCGGCGGCGCGGGCTCCGCGCAGCAGGTGCCCGTCGATTCGCCGCTGCCCAACTGCGCCCCGGGAGTGCTCCAATTGACGCTGCGCAGCGAGAAGGTCTCCTACGCGCCGGGTGAGAAGCCGCGCTTCCGGCTGGTCGCCAGGAACACCTCGTCCACCACCTGCAAGGCCGACTTCGGGCCCCGGAACGCGGTCCTGACGATCAGTGACGACGAGGACGACGACGTCTGGTCCTCCAAGGACTGCCCGCGCGGGGGCGCCGGCGGACCGCTGCTGCTGCGGGTCCCCGCGGGCGGCACCGTCACGCACACCGTCGACTGGGACCGCCGCCGCAGCGCCCCGCAGTGCGCGACCCCGCCCGCGGCGGCCGTGGGCGCCGGTACCTACCTGGTGGAGGCCACGGTGCCGGGCGCGAAGGTCATGCCCGCGTCGTTCGCGCTGACCAAGGACTGAGGACGGCCCCCCAGGGGCCCGTCGTCAGGCACGCGTTCCGGCCCGGGGCGCTGCGCCCGGAGAGGGCCGCAGGAACGCCGGGGCGGAACCGGAGGCGGCCCGCCGCCCGGTCCGCTCCGGCGCGACCGGCCCCGCCCCGGCCATGGAAGGCCCTCGACGTCAGACGTACCGTTCGAGGATCGACGACTCCGCCAGCCGTGACAGGCCCTCGCGGACGCTGCGGGCCCGCGCCTCGCCGACGCCGTCGACCGTCTGGAGGTCGTCGACGCTCGCCGCGAGCAGCTTCTGCAGCCCGCCGAAGTGCTCCACGAGCCGTTCGATGATCGCCCCGGGCAGCCGGGGCACCTTGGCCAGCAGCCGGTAACCGCGCGGTGAGACCGCCGAATCGAGGGTCTCGGGCGATCCGCTGTAGCCCAAGGCCCGTGCCACGGTCGACAGTTCCAGCAGCTCGGGGTGGGTGAGCGCGTCCAGCTCGGTCAGTGCCTCGGCGACCGTGCGGCCGCGCTGGGGCCCCCGCCCCGGAGCGGCCCTGGGCGAGGACGGCTCCGGTACGTAGTCCCGGATCACCAGCTCCCGCTCCGGTTCGACGCCCGCGATCAGCTCGTCGAGCTGGAGGGTGAGCAGCCGGCCGTCGGTGCCGAGCTCGACGACGTACTCGGCGATCTCGGTGGCGATCCGGCGGACCATCTCCAGCCGCTGGGCGACCGCCGTGACGTCCCGGACCGTCACCAGGTCCTCGATCTCCAGCGCGGAGAGCGTGCCGGCCACCTCGTCGAGACGGAGCTTGTACCGCTCCAGGGTCGCCAGCGCCTGGTTCGCGCGGGACAGGATCGCCGCCGACTCCTCCAGGACGCGGCGCTCCCCGTCGACGTACAGCGCGATCAGCCGCATCGACTGGGACACGGAGACCACGGGGAAGCCGCACTGCTTGGAGACCCGGTCCGCGGTGCGGTGGCGGGTGCCGGTCTCCTCGGTCGGGATGGACGCGTCCGGGACCAGCTGGACGCCCGCCCGGAGGATCTTGGTGATGTCCTTGTCGAGGATGAGCGCACCGTCGAGCTTGCACAGCTCACGGAGCCGGGTCGCGGTGAACTCCACGTCCAGCACGAACCCGCCGGTGCACATCGATTCGACCGTTTTGTCCATACCGAGGACGATGAGACCACCGGTGTTGCCGCGGAGGATGCGCTCCAGCCCGTCACGCAGGGACGTGCCGGGCGCGACCGCGCTCAGGGACGCGCGCATCAACGCTTCGTTGCCGGAGCCTCCGCCGGACTTTCCGGGTGCTGCCCGGTCGTTGGCTGCCACTGCACTCCTCCGGCTCGTACGGATGGGCGAGACCAGGGCAAAGTCTAGCGACCCCGGCCAGGGCCGGGAGGCGTCACGGCCGGGACGACCCCGCGGGCTCCTCGGCCGGAGGGGTGCGGCGGCCGCGGGGAAGGACGCGCAGGGCGTCCCCCATGTCGGCCACCTCCGTGACCTTCATGCCGGCCGGGATCTTGCCCGGGTCGCCCGGAACCAGGGCGTGGGTGAAGCCCAGCCGGTGCGCCTCCGCCAGGCGTCGCTGCACGCCCGTGACCCGGCGCACCTCGCCCGCCAGGCCCACCTCGCCGATGGCGACCAGGTTCTTCGGGAGCGGGGTGTCGCTCGCCGCGGAGGCCAGCGCCAGCGCGATCGCCAGGTCGGCGGCCGGCTCGGAGAGCTTCACGCCGCCCACCGTCGCGCTGTAGATGTCCCGCTTGCCGAGCGCGCTGATCCGGCCGCGCTGCTCCAGCACGGCCAGCATCATCGAGACCCGGGACGTCTCCAGTCCGGAGGTGGTGCGCCGGGGCGAGGGGATCTGCGAGTCGACCGTGAGTGCCTGGACCTCGGCGACCAGCGGACGGCGGCCTTCGAGGGTGACCGTCAGACAGGTGCCGGGGACGGGGGCGTCGCGCCGGGTGAGGAAGAGGCCGCTCGGGTCCGCCAGGCCCGTGATCCCCTCGTCGTGCAGCTCGAAGCAGCCGACCTCGTCGGTGGCCCCGTAGCGGTTCTTGACGCCCCGCACCAGCCGCAGCCTCGCGTGCCGGTCGCCCTCGAAGCTGAGGACGACGTCGACCAGGTGCTCCAGCAGGCGCGGGCCCGCGATCGCGCCGTCCTTGGTGACATGGCCGACCAGGAGCGTGGACATGCCGCGCTCCTTGGAGGCGCGGATCAGCGCTCCGGCCACCTCCCGGACCTGGGCCATGCCGCCGGGCGCACCGTCGATCTCCGGGGACGCCACGGTCTGCACCGAGTCGAGGATCAGCAGCGACGGCTTCACCGCGTCCAGGTGCCCCAGCACGGCGGACAGGTCGGTCTCGGCGGCCAGATAGAGGTGATCGCTGAGCGCCTTGATGCGGTCCGCCCGCAACCTGACCTGGCTCGCCGACTCCTCACCCGTGATGTAGAGCGTCCGGTGCTCGTCGCTGGCCGCCTTCGCCGCGACGTCCAGCAGCAGCGTGGACTTGCCCACGCCCGGCTCGCCCGCGAGCAGGACGACCGCGCCCGGCACGAGCCCGCCGCCCAGGACCCGGTCCAGCTCGTCGACACCGGTGCTGCGGGCGGTGGCCTGCCGGCCGTCGACCTGCCCGATGGGAACGGCCGCGGTGGAGACGCGTCCCGCCGCGGTGGTGCGGACGGCCGGCGCGCCGTACTCCTCGACCGTCCCCCAGGCCTGGCACTCGGGGCAGCGGCCGAGCCACTTGGCGGTCGTCCAGCCGCATTCGGTGCAGCGGTAGGACGGTCGGTCCTTCGCGGATTTCGTACGGGCAGCCATGCCCAGAACCGTAGCGGCCCCCACTGACAACGCGTCCACGGCCCGTCCACGGCCCGTCCCTCGCACGGAAGCATCCCCTCCCTCCGCACGGCAGCAGTCCCTCTCTTCGAACTCTTCGAACGGAAGCGGGCCCTCCCCCTCACGCGGAAGCAGTGCTTCCGTTCGTGCGAAAGGTGAGCTTCCTGTCCCCTTTCGAGGGATACGTTCACCCGTAAGGATTAAATGTGCAGAAGGGGTGTGAAGGGGGTGCCGTCTCCTGCCTACCGTCGCCGGGTGACAAGCAGCAGGCTGGAGCCCCCGACGCACACGACCGGCGCACACCGGGCGCACCACCGCGCACCGCGGACCGGGCCCCGGACGCTGGCGCATCGCCCGCCCGCCCGGTACGAGCCGTATCTGGACGGTTTGTTCACGTACTGCCTCTCCGTGCTGTGCGACCACGACGCGGCCACCGCCGCCCTCGGTGACGCGCTGGCCGTCTCGGAGCGCCAGTTCGGCCGGTGTCCCGCCGGCGAGGCGGAGCGCAAGGCGTGGCTGTACGCGCTCGCCCGCTGGGCCTGCCTGCGCGAGCTCGCCGCCCGGCGGCGCGGCCGGCCGGGGGCGCACACCGGCCGCCCGCCGGCCGTGGAGGAGACCCCGCGTGTCCCCGAGGAGCTCGCCGGGCACCGGCGCCGCGAACTGTCCCTGCTCGCGTGGCCGGAGGCGGCGGGCACCACCCCCGAGCAGCGCGAGGCGCTGGAGCTGGCCGTACGGCACGAGCTCGCCCCCCGCGAGGTCGCCTCGGTCCTCGGCATGGACGCCCTCGCGACGCGGGAGCTGCTGTCCGCCGCGGCCTGCGAGGTGGAGCGCACCCGCGCCGCGCTCGCCGTCGTGGAGGCCGGCAACTGCCCGGCCGTCGCCCGGCTCACCGGCGACCACCAGGTGCTGCTCTCCGCGACCCTGCGCCGTGAGCTCGTCCGGCACGTCGACGACTGCCCGCGCTGTCGCCGGGCCGCCGAGCGGGTGGGGGCGGGCGGGCCCTGGCCGGGCTCCTCCGTCACCCCCGCGAAGCTGCCCCTGGTCGCCGCGCCCAGGGCCGAGACCCTCATGGCGATGGGCCACGGCCCGCGCGGCCGGGCGAGCGGCCCGCGGTTCGGGCGCGACGGCTTCCCCATGGACCCGAAGGACCACGCGGCGCGCCGGGACCGGCTGCGCGCCCGCGCGGTGACCACGACCGTGGTGGCCGCCGTGGTCGCGGCGCCCGTGCTCGCCCTCTGGGCGGCGTACCGGGGCGCGCCCCTGACGGGGGAGGCGGGTTCGGCCGTCATCGCGAGCGAGCCGGACGCGGCGGACGGCGGGGACCGGCGGCCGGGGGAGCACTACGAGAACGCGGGCAGCGCCCGCGACAACTTCGCCGCGGTCCCTCGCGCGGCCGGCCCCGGCGTCTCCGTGGAGGTCGTCAGCGCCGGTGGCGCCGCGCCCCCCGGCCCCGGACGGACAGGACCCGGCCGCATCACGGTCACGGCCCAGCCGTCCGGCGGGGCGACGATGATCACCCTCACGGCGTCGGGCAGCTCGCCGGTGGACTGGTCCCTGTGGACCGACGCGCCCTGGCTCTACGCGAACCGCTCGTCCGGAACGCTGGAGCCCGGCCAGATGGTGACGGTGTACGTGTCCGTGGACCACACCCGCGAACCGGAAGGGCCCTGGAGCGCGCGCGTGGGAATCGATCCGGCCGGCGCCGTGGTGGAGCTCGACGGACGGGGCGCGAGCCGGCCGCCCGCGTCCCACGATCCGGACCCGGCCGGCCCGACGGCCCCGCCGTCGTCCCAGGACCCGGACCCGACGGCACCGACCCCGCCGCCGGCCGGCCCGACGACCCCGCCGCCGTCGTCCCAGGACCCCGACCCCGGCCAGGACCCCGGTCAGGAACCGCCGCCGGCGACCGACCCCCCGGCGTCCGAGCCCACACCCTGACGCCCCGGGACACGGCCCGGAGCCCGGCGGGCGGACGGGCGAACACGGGATCGGCGGGGGTGCAGCCGTCGGCCCGTCGGCCCGTCGGCCCGTCAGCCCGTCAGCCCGTCGGTCCCTGCCCGGACGGCGGCGGCGTCGGGTCGGCCGGGTGCGGCGCCACCAGCGGCAGCTGTGAGGCCAGGCGGGCCTCGCACAGCTCGACCAGGACGTCGTACGCCTCCTTGCCCATGAGCTCCGTCAGCTCGGGGCGGTACGTCACGTACACCGGTTCGCCCGCGCCGTGCGCCGAGGTCGCCGACGTGCACCACCAGTGCAGATCGTGGCCGCCCGAGCCCCAGCCCCGCCGGTCGTACTCACCGATCGACACCTGGAGCACCCGGGTGTCGTCGGGGCGGTCGATCCACTCGTACGTCCGGCGCACCGGGAGCTGCCAGCACACGTCCGGCTTCGTCTCCAGGGGCTCCTTGCCCTCCCGCAGGGCCAGGATGTGCAGCGAGCAGCCGGCGCCGCCCGCGAAGCCGGGACGGTTCTGGAAGATGCAGGACCCCTCCCAGCGCCGGGTCTGGCGCTCACCGTCCTCGTCGACCTGGACCCAGCCGCTCTCCGTGCCCACGTCGTGGAACTGCCACAGCTCCGGTGTGAGACGGGCCACGTGCGACGCGACGCGCTTCTCGTCGTCCTCGTCGGAGAAGTGCGCGCCCAGCGTGCAGCAGCCGTCGGCCGCGCGTCCCGCCTGGATGCCCTGGCAGCCGCTGCCGAAGATGCAGCTCCAACGCGACGTCAGCCACGTCAGGTCGCAGCGGAAGACCTGTTCGTCGTCGGCCGGGTCCGGGAACTCCACCCATGCCCGCGCGAAGTCCAGACCCTTTTCGTCCGCTACGAGAGTCTTGTCGCGCTTCTTGGCGGCCTTGGCCGGAGCCGGCTTCGCCTTCTTGGTCTTTGGCACACATCCAGCGTATGCGCCGGGCACAGTAGCGTTCGGTTCATGAGACTCGGAGTCCTCGACGTCGGTTCGAACACGGTGCACCTGCTGGTGGTCGACGCGCACCCCGGCGCCCGCCCCCTGCCCGCCCATTCCCACAAGGCGGAACTGCGCCTGGCCGAACTCCTCGAAGCGGACGGGGCCATAGGGGAGGCCGGTGTCAGGCGGCTCATCACCATCATCGGCGACGTGCTGCGCACCGCCGAGGACAAGGGGTGCGAGGAGGTCCTGCCGTTCGCGACCTCGGCCGTCCGCGACGCGAGCAACGCCGATCTCGTCCTGGCGCGGGTCAAGGACGAGACCGGCATCGACCTGCGGGTCCTCCCCGGCCCCGAGGAGGCCCGTCTCACCTTCCTCGCCGCCCGCCGCTGGTTCGGCTGGTCCGCCGGGAGACTGCTGCTGCTGGACATCGGCGGCGGCTCACTGGAGGTCGCCTACGGGATGAACGAGGAGCCCGACGCGGCCGTCTCCCTGCCGCTCGGGGCCGGGCGGCTGACCGCCGGCTGGCTGCCCGGCGACCCGCCGGACCCCGCCGACGTGAAGGCGCTGCGCCGCCATGTGCGGGCGGAGATCGCCCGCACGGTGGGCGAGTTCGTCCGGTTCGGCGCGCCGGACCACGTCGTCGCCACGTCCAAGACGTTCAAGCAGCTGGCCCGGATAGCGGGCGCGCCCGGTTCCGGTGAAGGCCCCTACGCGGCGCGCGGACTGAGTCGTAAATCACTGGAGGAGTGGGTTCCCCGGCTCACCACCATGACCACCGAGGAGCGCAGCCGCCTCCCCGGTGTGTCCGAGGGCCGGGCGGCCCAGTTGCTGGCAGGAGCGCTGGTCGCGGAGGGGGCGATGGACCTGTTCGGCGTCGCCGAGCTGGAGATCTGCCCCTGGGCGCTGCGCGAGGGCGTCATCCTGCGACGGCTGGACCACCTCCCCGCCGACTAGGGGCGCCCCGGAGGGTGCCCGTACTCTGTCCCTCGTGGCAGAACCAGTGGTGCGCATCCCGGATGCGAAGGTCGCCCTGTCGACAGCCTCGGTGTATCCGGAGTCGACCGCGACGGCCTTCGAGGTCGCCGCGCGCCTGGGCTACGACGGTGTCGAGGTCATGGTCTGGACCGACCCGGTCAGTCAGGACATCGAGGCCCTGCGCCGCCTCTCCGACTACCACCAGGTCCCCGTCCTCGCCGTGCACGCCCCCTGTCTGCTGATCACCCAGCGGGTCTGGTCCACCGACCCGTGGGTGAAGCTGCAGCGCGCCCGGTCGGCGGCCGAGAAGCTCGGCGCCTCCACCGTCGTGGTCCACCCGCCCTTCCGCTGGCAGCGCCAGTACGCGCGGGACTTCGTCAGCGGCATCTGGCGGATGGCCGACGAGACGGATGTGCGCTTCGCCGTCGAGAACATGTACCCGTGGCGGTACAAGGACCGCGAGATGCTCGCGTACGCCCCCGAGTGGGACGTCACCAAGGACGACTACCGCCACTACACGATCGACCTCTCGCACACGGCGACCGCCCGCACCGAGGCCCTGGACATGGTGGGCCGCATGGGCGACCGGCTCGGCCACGTCCACCTCGCCGACGGGCGGGGCTCGGCGAAGGACGAGCACCTGGTCCCGGGGCGCGGCACCCAGCCCTGCGCGGAGCTGCTGGAGCACCTGGCCAGGTCGGGCTTCGACGGGCACGTGGTCATCGAGGTCAACACGCGGCGCGCGATGTCGGCGGCCGAGCGCGAGGCGGATCTGGCGGAGGCGCTGGCCTTCACCCGGCTGCACCTGGCCTCGGCGGCGCGCATCCCATGACCGAGCCGCGCAGGGGCCGGGGACGGCCCAGGGCGCCGGCCTCGGACGAGGGCCCCGGCGCCAGGTCTTCGCCGCGGCCATCGAGGTCTCCTTCGAGCCCGTGCTGATCATCCCGGCGGTGCTGGGCGAAGGGCCGGAAGGGGTCCGGGGAACGGCTCGCCCGCTACGTCGTCGCCGTCCGGGAGGACCCGGCGCCCCGCGCCCCGCTGCTGGCGGTCATCCGCTCGGTGCTGACCCACGGGGCGGCGGCGAGGGTGCCGCACGGCTTCGTGCCGCGGCGGCCGCCGGAGCGGGTGGCCGCCGATCCCGACCTACCGGATCCGAGGTTCCGGGCGGAACCGGCGGCTTCGCACATGATCGGGATCGCGATCCCGCGCCACGTCGTCAGGGCCGAGCCGATGGCCTCGGCGGACCGGAGGCGATCGTCGCCATGGTGGCCCCGACGCTCCAGCGGTACCCGACCGAGAAGTGACGCCGGCCGGCGGGGCCGCCCGGCCGGGGCCCGGCTGCCGCCCAGGAAGGCTCCCGGCGCATCCGCCGGACCGCCCCGTGCCCTCCGTCCGGCCATCCGGAGAGTGAGCCGACCGTCCCGCCATGCGGACACGCTGTCCGGATCTTGGATCCGGGGCGTACGCTCGAAGCAGTCATATCTCTGTTAAGGAGCGAGCGACGATGCCCGAGCTGAGGTCCCGCACAGTCACCCACGGTCGCAACATGGCGGGCGCACGCGCCCTTATGCGCGCCTCCGGTGTAGCGAGCGAGGACATCGGCAAGCCGATCATCGCCGTGGCCAACAGCTTCACCGAGTTCGTGCCCGGCCACACCCACCTGGCGCCGGTCGGCCGGATCGTCAGTGAGGCCATCAAGGCGGCGGGCGCGGTCCCGCGGGAGTTCAACACGATCGCCGTCGACGACGGCATCGCCATGGGCCACGGCGGCATGCTGTACTCGCTGCCCTCCCGCGACCTGATCGCCGACTCCGTCGAGTACATGGTCGAGGCGCACTGCGCCGACGCGCTGATCTGCATCTCCAACTGCGACAAGATCACCCCGGGCATGCTGATGGCCGCCCTGCGCCTCAACATCCCGACGGTCTTCGTCTCCGGCGGCCCGATGGAGGCCGGCAAGGCCACGCTGGTCGACGGCACCGTCCGGACGCTCGACCTGGTCGACGCGATCTCCGACGCCGTCAACGACAAGATCTCGGACGAGGACATCCTCCGTATCGAGGAGAACGCCTGTCCGACCTGCGGCTCCTGTTCCGGCATGTTCACCGCCAACTCGATGAACTGCCTGACCGAGGCCATCGGCCTGTCCCTCCCCGGCAACGGTTCGGTGCTGGCCACCCACACCGCCCGCAAGGCGCTGTACGAGAGCGCCGCCCGCACCGTCGTCGAGATCACCGAGCGCTACTACGGGCAGGGCGACGAGTCGGTCCTGCCGCGCAACGTCGCGAGCCTCGCGGCCTTCGAGAACGCCATGGCCCTCGACATCGCCATGGGCGGCTCGACCAACACGATCCTGCACCTGCTCGCCGCCGCCCAGGAGGCGGGCGTGCCCTTCGGCCTGGAGGAGATCGACGCCGTCTCGCGCCGCGTCCCCTGCCTGGCCAAGGTGGCGCCGAACGTCGCCAAGGACCGCACGTACTACATGGAGGACGTGCACCGGGCCGGCGGCATCCCCGCCCTCCTCGGCGAGCTGCACCGCGCCGGTCTGCTCAACGAGGACGTCTACTCGGTCCACAGCCCCTCGCTCGCCGACTGGCTCAAGACCTGGGACGTGCGCGGCGGCTCCCCCTCGGCCGAGGCGGTCGAGATGTGGCACGCGGCGCCCGGCTGCGTCCGCTCCGCGACGGCCTTCTCGCAGTCCGAGCGCTGGGACTCCCTCGACACGGACGCGGAGGGCGGCTGCATCCGCTCGGCCGAGCACGCCTACTCCAAGGACGGCGGCCTCGCGGTGCTGCGCGGCAACCTGGCCGTCGACGGCTGCGTGGTCAAGACCGCCGGTGTCGACGAGTCGATCTGGACCTTCGAGGGCCCCGCGGTCGTCTGCGAGTCGCAGGACGAGGCCGTCGACAAGATCCTGCGCAAGGAGATCACCCATGGGGACGTGGTCGTCATCCGTTACGAGGGCCCCAAGGGCGGCCCCGGCATGCAGGAGATGCTCTACCCGACCTCGTTCCTCAAGGGCCGGGGGCTGGGCAAGACCTGCGCGCTGATCACCGACGGGCGCTTCTCGGGCGGTACGTCGGGTCTGTCGATCGGTCACGCCTCCCCGGAGGCGGCGTCGGGCGGCGCGATCGCGCTGGTCCAGGACGGCGACCGGATCCGTATCGACATCCCCGCCCGCTCGATCGAGCTGCTGGTCACCGACGAGGAGCTGGCCTCCCGGCGCGAGGCGCTGAACGGCGCCTACGCCCCGAAGGCCCGGGACCGCAAGGTGTCGGCGGCGCTGCGGGCGTACGCGGCGATGGCGACGAGCGCGGACAAGGGCGCGGTCCGGGACGTCGGCAAGCTGGGCTGAGGGCGGGGGCGGCCTCCGAGGGGGCCGGCTCCCGGACCGGAAGCGTTCGACGACCCGGCGCGGTGCACCACCACCGCGCCGGGTCGTCGCGCACCCGGCGTCGCGCACCGGCCGTGTGGGCGCACCGGGCCGGCGGCGCCCACAGCCCCGGCGCGTACAGCCCCTGCGCGCACAACCCCTGCGTCTGCGGCTCGCGCCTCCCGCCCTGCGCGTACACGGGCTTTCCACGCGGTACGCGGGTTCACCAGCGGTCCGGCGCCCCCGCGTCCACGGCGAAGACCGACCCGTCGGGCGCCGCCGCGTACACCGTGCCGTCCACGACCGCCGGCGCGGGCAGCAGCGGCGCGAAGGTGTAACGCCCGCCGTCCATACGGGGCTTGGTCATCCCCTCCAGTACGCCCCGCTCGGCGTCCACGGCGAGCAGTCGCCCGTCCGCCGCCGTCAGATAGACGTGCCCGCCCTGGACGACGGGGCGGGAGACCCGCGTCACTCCCGTCTCCAGCCGCCAGCGCTGGGCCGCGTGGGCGCTCCCCGCGCTGCCGGTGTCCACCGCGACCAGCGAGCCGCCGGAACCGACCAGATAGACCGTTTCGCCCGACACCACGGCCTGCGCCTGATCGGCCGGGGCGGTCAGAGCGATCCGCCGGGCCGTGCGGTCGTCGGTGTCCAGGCGGACGACCGCGTCCGTGTACAGATCGGTGTCCGACGACAGCAGCAGCAACGCCCCGTCCGAGGCGTGTACGGGATTGAGCGCACCGTCCAGCCGCTTGGTCCACAGCGTCGAGCCGTCCGCCGGGTCGACCGCGCTGACCAGCGTCGACCTCCCGTCGGACGAGGCGGCCGCCGCGAAGACCGGCCCGCCCGCGGGGCCCGCCACCCACTGGGCGTCCCGGGACCCCGGCCGCTCCGTCCAGCGTTCCCCGCCGGTCGCGCCGTCCAGGCAGTGGACCGTCCCGTCCGCCGCGACCAGCAGCACCGCGTCACCGGAGTGAAGGACCTTCGCGTACGAGGAGATGTCGACGCCCCAGCGGGTGTCGCCGGAGTCCGGGGCGAGAGCTTCGAGCCGGGTGCCGCCCGGCGCCACCACATGGACCAGCCCGCCCGAGAGCACCGGCGCGGTGCCTTCACCGGCCTCGCCCGTGGTACCGGCCGGGCGGGTGGCGTCCGCCGCCGGCACCGACCAGGCACTGCTTCCGTCCGAGGGCCGCAGACTGGCCGCCTTGATACCGGGCGCGGTGCAGTACAGCGCCTCGCCGGTGACCGCGCAGACGGGCGTCCGGTTCTCGCCGGCCGAGGCGCCCAGCGCGGTCGACCAGGGCCGGAAGTCCCGGCTCGCGGCCGCCGGACGGCCGTCGCGGGCGTCCCCGGCCCCGGGGTCCACGGCGCCCCTGACGCCCAGGACGGCGCCGACGGCCACGGCGGCCAGCGCGGTGACCCCGGCGACCCAGAGCAGCGGGCGCCCCGGGGTCCGTCGACGGGTCCGGGGCCGGGGCGTGGCGGCGTCCGCCGGCGACTCCACCGACACCCGCGCCGACGCCGCGTCCGACGCCGGGTCCGCCCACTCCGCCGCGTCCGAGTCCGGCGCCGAGTCCGCCCACTCCGCCGACGTCGGAGCGCGGCGCTGCGCCGGTATGAACGGGGCGGCCTCACCGTCCGGTGCGCGCAGCGCGTTCATCAGCTCGTCCGCCGTGGGGCGCTCGGCGGGATCCTTCGCCAGGCAGCGCCTCAGCAGCGGCGCCAGGTCCTCCGGCACGCCCGCCAGGTCCGGCTCGTTGTGCACGACCTGGTAGGCCACGATGTACGGGCTGTCCGAGTCGAAGGGGCCGCGGCCGGTCGCCGCGTGTGCCAGCACCGCGCCCATCGCGAACACGTCGGCCGCGGGCCCGACGTCCCGGGGCCGCTGGAACTGCTCGGGGGCCATGAACGGCGGCGTACCGATCAGCTTGCCCGTCTCGGTACGCAGGTCACTGTCGGCCGGCCGCGAGATCCCGAAGTCGATGACCTTGGGTCCGTCCGCGGCCAGCAGGACGTTGCTCGGCTTCAGGTCGCGGTGCACCACGCCCGCCCGGTGGATGTCACGCAGCGCCTCGGCGAGACCGGCTCCGACCCGGCGCAGCTCCCCGGAGCCCAGGGGCCCGTTCCGCTTCACCCGCTCCGAGAGGGTCGGGCCATCGATGAACAGGGTGGCCATCCAGGGCCGCGCGGCCTCGGGATCGGCGTCCACGACCGGTGCGGTGAAGGCGCCGCTGACCCGGCGCGCGGCCATGACCTCCTGCCGGAACCGGGCCCTGAACTCGGGGTCCGCGGCATGCTCGGCATGCACGACCTTGACCGCGAGGCGCAGCCCCGAGCCGGACGCGGCCAGGTGGACCACACCCATGCCGCCCGATCCCAGACGTGCCTCCAGCCGGTACTGCCCCGCGTACTCCGGATGCTCCGCTTCCGGAACCGGTCCGGAACTGCGCAGCGGCGGCATCGCCCACCCCCGTGTGATCGTCCGCAAGCGCGACGCACGGAGCCTAGTCGATGATGCGTGCGATGCCGTGGTGGCTTGTTAGCCTGCGCGCGGCGCGCCTGCACAGGGCACGCGCGCCGTCGACGGGGGAGCACGGCATGGCCATCGAAGAAGCGACACAGACGGCGGAAGAGACGCAGCCGACGGAAGCGGCGGAGGCGACGGAAGCGGCGGAAGCGGCGGAGGCCGGGGCTTTCACGGTGAAGCGTTACCCGGTCGCCCCCGGGCAGCGGCTGAACGTCCGCAGCGGTCCCGGCACCAACTACCAGGTGGTGAAGGTCCTGCCCCTGGGCGTGCGGGTCCCGATCAACTGCCAGAAGCCGGGGGAGCGCGTCTCCGGCCCCTATGGCACCACCAACCTCTGGGACAACATCGCCAACGGTCAGTACGTCTCCGACGCCTACGTGAACACCGGCAGCGACGGGTACGTCGCCGTGCGCTGCTCCTGACGTCGGCCCTTCGGCGCTCACGGCGGGCGCGGGGATAATCGACCCCGTGAGCGACCAGACCGACACCCACAGCGCCGCCGCTTCCGCCCCCGCCGGGCCGCAGCCCGAGGCGATCCGTTTCTTCGGTACGACCTGGGTCGACCACGACGGGGGCTACGGCCTGCGGCGCGCGGCGGTCGCCGTCGGCTCGCTCGTCGCGGCGGCCGCGGGAGCCTTCGTCCTGCGGTTCGCCTACCAGGGCCTGTCGATCGCGGCCGTGGGCGGCTTCGTCAACGCGCTGGTCGTCATCATGTTCGCGATCTGCGGTGCCATCGCCTTCCGCAAGACCTGGGAGAGCTTCACCCGCCGGCCCGCCGACCCCGCGCGTGAGGAGGCCCTGCGCAGCCTGAAGGCGATCGGCTTCGTCGGCTCCCTGCTCGCGTACTTCCTGCGCTCGCTCGTCGAGGCGCCCGGCGAGAAGCTGCTGCGCACGGAGTACGAGACGGCCCGGACCCGCTACGAGAAGCGCCGCACCACCCGTTCGGGCAACCCGACCGCCCGCGCGGCCCGGAAGCCCAAGCGCCGCTGAGCCCTCTCCTGCGGAACCCGCCGGCTCCCACGCCCTGGCACCGTCGCCGGACGCCGAAGCCCGGTTCCTCGGCCTGTTCGTGCCGGCGTTCGCCGCCTCCGAGTTCCAGGTGGTCCGGTTCCTGCCGGCCGTGATCTTCCCTCAGCTGCTGCTGTGCGGGCTGTTCACGGTCCGGGGGCGGATGCAGCCGGTCCTCGAAGGCATCTCCGGCGCGCCGCCCATGTCGTACGCCGTCGGCCGAGCGCCCGGTCGCGTGGCCGGCCGCCCAGGACGACGAGACCGTGGCCGAACCCGTCCAGCCCCGCCCCGCGCCTGACCTGCCACCGCCCGGCCCCTGACCGATCACCGCCCCGCGCCTGACCGGCCGCCGCCCACGCTCGGCCTGCCGCCACCCCGCTCGACGGGCAGGGCCCCGTACCGACCCTCGGACACCCCCGCCCCGCCCGCCCCCGCGATGCGAGGATGGCGCTACGAATCCCCACCGGCGAGGTGAACAGAGCCATGACCCAGACAGTCGCAGTCCTCGGCACCGGCAAGATCGGCGAAGCCCTGCTCAGCGGCATGATCCGTGCCGGCTGGCGGCCCGCGGACCTGCTGGTCACCGCCCGCCGCGCCGAGCGCGCCGAGGAACTCCGCGCCCGCTACGGGGTCGATCCCGTCACCAACGCCGAGGCGGCCAAGCGCGCCGACACGCTCATCCTGGCCGTGAAGCCCCAGGACATGGGCAGGCTCCTCGACGAGCTCGCCCCGCACGTCGCCGCCGACCGTCTGGTCATCAGCGCCGCGGCCGGCATCCCGACCTCCTTCATCGAGGAACGCCTCACCGCCGGTACCCCGGTCGTCCGGGTCATGCCCAACACCCCGGTCCTCGTCGACGAGGGCATGTCCGTCATCTCGGCGGGCAGCCACGCCACCGTCGACCACCTCGCCCACGCCGAGGAGATCTTCGGCGGGGTCGGCAAGACCCTGCGCGTCCCCGAGTCCCAGCAGGACGCCGCCACCGCCCTCTCCGGCTCGGGCCCGGCGTACTTCTACTTCCTGGTCGAGGCGATGACGGACGCCGGGATCCTGCTCGGCCTGCCGCGCGCCCAGGCCCACGACCTGATCGTCCAGGCGGCCATCGGCGCCGCGGTGATGCTCCGCGACAGCGGCGAGCACCCCGTCAAGCTCCGCGAGGCGGTCACCTCCCCGGCGGGCACCACCATCAGCGCCATCCGGGAGCTGGAGAACCACGGCGTACGGGCCGCCCTGATCGCCGCCCTCGAAGCCGCCCGCGACCGCAGCCGCGAACTCGCCTCCGGCAACGGCTGACGCCTCCCCCCCCGCACCGGCGGACCTCCCGCACCGCTCCCTCCCGCACCGGCGGACCGGTCGCTGCCCGCGGCGGGGCCCGCTCATCCCACGGCCGGCGCCGCGGCGGCGACGAGCTCCCGCGTCCGCACCACCGTCGCGAACCCACCGCCGTGCAGCGTCACGGCGGTGGCCCGCGCCAGCTCTTCGGCGCTCAGCGTCCACCCGTACGGCCCCGTCAGATCGAAGGTGTACGTCGCGTCCAGCGCGAAGAACACCTCGTACCCCAGGTTCCCGCCCATCCGGGCCGTCGTCTCGGCACACATGTTGGTCTGGATGCCGGCCACCACCAGCTGGCCGACACCCGCCTCCCGCAGCCAGCCGTCAAGATCGGGTGACCCGTAGAACGCCGAGTTGACGCTCTTCGTCACCAGCAGCTCGGCGCCGGCCCCCTTGCCGCGCCGCTCCTCGACGTACTCCTTGAAGCCGTTGCCCTCCTCACCGGTCCGCAGCGGCGACCGCGGCGACGTCGAGTCATGCCGTACGAAGACGACCGGCCGGCCGCCCGACTGCCACGCGTCGATCAGCGCCGCGATGTTCGCGTCCGCCTCCGGATTGTTCCGAGGTCCCCAGAAGCCCTCCTCCTCGAAGCCCCTCTGTACGTCGATGACCAGCAGTGCCGCGTTCTCGTTGATCTCCATGAGGACGATCCTTCCGCCGTGCGGCCCGCCGTCCCAGAGGTACCGAAGTCAGCGATCGATGGTTTACTGCCAGCCATGAAGGTGGCCCCGCCCGCACCCCGACGCATCGCGCTCCTCGCCTTCCCCGGCATCCGGGCCTTCGACGTCTCGGTGATCACCGAGGTGTGGGGCGTCGACCGGACCGACCGGGGTGTTCCCGCGTTCGACCTGCGCCGGGTCGCGGCCGAGCCCGACCCCGTAGCGATGCGCGGCGGGCTCACGCTCGCGCCGGACCGCACCCTCGACTGGCTCGGCTCCGCCGACCTGATCGTGGTCCCCGGCCTCGACGACCACGTCACCCCCGCCCCGCGGCCCGTCCTCGACGCCCTGCGCACCGCCCACACCCAAGGCACCCCGATCGCGTCCCTGTGCGGAGGCGCCTTCACCCTGGCCCAGGCGGGTCTCCTCGACGGCCGACGCGCGATCACCCACTGGAACCTCACGGACCTCCTGCGCGAGCACCACCCCGAGGTCACCGTCGTACCCGACGCGCTCTTCCTGCACGACGGCAACATCTGGACCGCGGCCGGCACCGCCGCCGGCATCGACCTGTGCCTCCATCTCGTCCGCCTGGCCCACGGGGCCGAGGCCGCCGCCACCATCGCCCGCTCGATGGTCACGGCCCCCTTCCGCACCGGCACCCAGGCACAGTTCATCGAGCGCCCCACCCCCCGCGCCGACCGTGACGACGACGCCCTCGCCGCCGTACGCGCCTTCGCCCTGGCCCACCTCGACGCGCCGCACACCGTCGCGTCCCTCGCCGCCCGCGCGGGCATGTCCGCCCGCTCCTTCGCCCGCCACTTCCAGGCCACGACCGGCACCACGCCGCTGCACTGGCTCATCACCCAGCGACTGGCCGCCGCCCAGAAGCTCCTCGAACGCACCGACCACCCCCTCCCCGAGGTGGCCCGTCGCGCGGGTTTCGGCAGCGAGGTGACCATGCGCCAGCACTTCGCATCCCGCCTCGCCACCAGCCCGCGCGACTACCGCGCCGCGTTCCGTCACCCGGCGGGCAGCAGCCCGATCGCCCGGTAGGCCCGGTCCACCACCGACCGCGCCATCCCTCTGGCCCGGTCGGCGCCCCGCCTCAGCACCTCGTCGACGTGCCCGGGCTCGGCCACGAGCTCCGCGTGCCGCTTCCGAAGGGGCCTCAGCAGCTCCACGACCGCCTCGGCCGTGTCCTTCTTCAGCGCCCCGTACGACGTGTACGCCCCGGCCAGCGCCGCGGGCTCCGCGCCCCGGCACGCGGCAAGGACATCGAGCAGATTCGCGAGCCCCGGCCGGGCCGCCCGGTCGTACTCGACCTCCCGCCCGCTGTCGGTCACCGCCCGCATCACCTTCCGCCGCACCACGTCCGGCTCGTCGAGCAGATAGACGATGCCCGCGCCGCTCTCGTGCGACTTGCCCATCTTCGACGTCGGGTCCTGAAGGTCCATGACCCTGGCCGCCACCCGCGGGTGCGTCGCCTTCGGCACGGTGAACGTGTGCCCGTACCGCTGGTTGAACCGCACCGCCAGATCCCGGGTCAGCTCCACGTGCTGCGCCTGGTCGTCCCCGACGGGAACCTCGTCGGTCCCGTACGCCAGGATGTCCGCCGCCATCAGGACGGGATACGTCAGCAGCGACAGCCGCACACTCTCCCCGGCCGCCCGCGCGAGCGCCCCCTTCTCCCTGTACTGGATCATGCGCCGCAGCTCCCCGTCGGTGGCCGTGCACTCCAGCAGGTACGAGAGCCTCGCGTGCTCGTCCACATGGCTCTGAACGAAGACGGTGCACCGCTCGGGATCGAGTCCGGCGGCCAGCAGCAACGTCGCCGCCTGGCGACTGAGCCGCCGCACCCGCGCGGGATCGTGCTCGACGGTCAGGGCGTGCAGGTCCACGACGCTGAACAGCGCCTCCGCCCGGTACTGATCCACCTCGACCCACTGCCGTACGGCTCCGAGATAGTTGCCCAGCGTCAGGTGTCCCGTCGGCTTGACCCCACTGAAGATCCGCGTCATGGCGTGTTCTCTCCCATCGTCCGGTCGAGGCCGCCGCCACCAGCGGCCGGCCTCCCGGGAGGGAGAAACACGAACGGCCGCCGATGCGGCGGCCGTTGAGCGCGTGCGTGTGTGGCGGCCGCCGTCAGGCGGCCCACCACTGAAGGGTGCACGCGTGCGTTGTCATGCCTTCAGAGTAGCGAGCCGGTCCGGAGTTGACACGGGTTTGGCCCGTACGTAGTGTTCTCCGAGTTGTCCGACGTGAGCTCCGACTCCGGTCGGTCCCCGGACAGCCATTCCGCAGGAACCACACCGAACGAACGACATCTCGTCGTCCCGTTTTCTGTGCGCTTTTGTGAAATGCAGAATCCCCGTTCGAACTTCGAACGAGAGCCACCCCGATTAGCGTCGGGGAGCGGGATTCGCTAAAGTCTCACTCGTCGGAACGGCCCAACAGCCGCAAAGACAACTCCCGCTGACTGGGAATCAGGCCCGAAAGGATCTGATAGAGTCGGAACCGCCGGAAAGGGAAACGCGAAAGCGGAGAACGGCCCGGCAGCCCGCTCCAACGGGTGGCGGAAACGGAAATCGGATCTGCTAAGCTGGAAACACGAAAGACCGAAGGGAAGCGCCCGGAGGAAAGCCCGAGAGGGTGAGTACAAAGGAAGCGTCCGTTCCTTGAGAACTCAACAGCGTGCCAAAAATCAACGCCAGATTAGTTGATACCCCGTCCATCTTCGGATGGCAGGGTTCCTTTGAAAAGTCCATCCCGCTTGCGGGGTGGCAATACACAGCGAGGACG
>NZ_JAQYXC010000299.1:0-3379 GCF_036322365.1 Streptomyces sp. SP18CS02 | reverse complement strand
GCTCATGGGTGGAACGTTGATTATTCGGCACGATTGGTCTGGGACTGTCAGTACTGCTTCGGCGTGGAACACAGGATCTGGATCGGTTGTGCCGGGCACGTTGTTGGGTGTCTGAGGGTGCGAGCGTTGCTCGCCCTTCTGCGATGCCGGCCCCAGTGAACTTGCTGCCTTGTGTGGCAGGGTGATGGGTGGCTGGTCGTTGCTTGAGAACTGCACAGTGGACGCGAGCATCTGTGGCCAAGTTTTTAAGGGCGCACGGTGGATGCCTTGGCACCAGGAACCGATGAAGGACGTGGGAGGCCACGATAGTCCCCGGGGAGCCGTCAACCAGGCTTTGATCCGGGGGTTTCCGAATGGGGAAACCCGGCAGTCGTCATGGGCTGTCACCCGCTGCTGAACACATAGGCAGTGTGGAGGGAACGAGGGGAAGTGAAACATCTCAGTACCCTCAGGAAGAGAAAACAACCGTGATTCCGGGAGTAGTGGCGAGCGAAACCGGATGAGGCCAAACCGTATGCGTGTGATACCCGGCAGGGGTTGCGCATGCGGGGTTGTGGGATCTCTTTTTCATCGTCTGCCGGCGGTGAGACGAGTCAGAAACCGTATGGATAGGCGAAGGACATGCGAAAGGTCCGGCGTAGAGGGTAAGACCCCCGTAGCTGAAATTCATGCGGCTCGTTTAAGAGACACCCAAGTAGCACGGGGCCCGAGAAATCCCGTGTGAATCTGGCGGGACCACCCGTTAAGCCTAAATATTCCCTGGTGACCGATAGCGGATAGTACCGTGAGGGAATGGTGAAAAGTACCGCGGGAGCGGAGTGAAATAGTACCTGAAACCGTGTGCCTACAAGCCGTGGGAGCGTCGCGCATCGAGTTTACTCGGTGCGTCGTGACTGCGTGCCTTTTGAAGAATGAGCCTGCGAGTTTGCGGTGTGTTGCGAGGTTAACCCGTGTGGGGAAGCCGTAGCGAAAGCGAGTCCGAACAGGGCGTTTCAGTAGCACGCTCAAGACCCGAAGCGGAGTGATCTAGCCATGGGCAGGTTGAAGCGGAGGTAAGACTTCGTGGAGGACCGAACCCACCAGGGTTGAAAACCTGGGGGATGACCTGTGGTTAGGGGTGAAAGGCCAATCAAACTCCGTGATAGCTGGTTCTCCCCGAAATGCATTTAGGTGCAGCGTCGTGTGTTTCTTGCCGGAGGTAGAGCACTGGATAGGCGATGGGCCCTACCGGGTTACTGACCTTAGCCAAACTCCGAATGCCGGTAAGTGAGAGCGCGGCAGTGAGACTGTGGGGGATAAGCTCCATGGTCGAGAGGGAAACAGCCCAGAGCATCGACTAAGGCCCCTAAGCGTACGCTAAGTGGGAAAGGATGTGGAGTCGCAGAGACAACCAGGAGGTTGGCTTAGAAGCAGCCACCCTTGAAAGAGTGCGTAATAGCTCACTGGTCAAGTGATTCCGCGCCGACAATGTAGCGGGGCTCAAGCGTACCGCCGAAGTCGTGTCATTGCAGCTATAGGGCCAACGCCCGCTGTGATGGGTAGGGGAGCGTCGTGTGCCGGGTGAAGCAGCCGCGGAAGCGAGTTGTGGACGGTTCACGAGTGAGAATGCAGGCATGAGTAGCGATACACACGTGAGAAACGTGTGCGCCGATTGACTAAGGGTTCCTGGGTCAAGCTGATCTGCCCAGGGTAAGTCGGGACCTAAGGCGAGGCCGACAGGCGTAGTCGATGGACAACCGGTTGATATTCCGGTACCCGCTTTGAAACGCCCAATATCGAGCCCATTAATGCTAAGGCCGTGAAGCCGCCCTGGAGCCTTCGGGCAAAGGGGAGTGGTGGAGCCGCTGACCCAAGGTGGTAGTAGGTAAGCGATGGGGTGACGCAGGAAGGTAGTCCAGCCCGGGCGGTGGTTGTCCCGGGGTAAGGGTGTAGGCCGTGTGATAGGCAAATCCGTCACACATTAAGGCTGAGACCTGATGCCGAGCCGATTGTGGTGAAGTGGATGATCCTATGCTGTCGAGAAAAGCCTCTAGCGAGTTTCATGGCGGCCCGTACCCTAAACCGACTCAGGTGGTCAGGTAGAGAATACCGAGGCGTTCGGGTGAACTATGGTTAAGGAACTCGGCAAAATGCCCCCGTAACTTCGGGAGAAGGGGGGCCATTCCTGGTGATGACACTTGCTGTCTGAGCTGGGGGTGGCCGCAGAGACCAGCGAGAAGCGACTGTTTACTAAAAACACAGGTCCGTGCGAAGCCGTAAGGCGATGTATACGGACTGACGCCTGCCCGGTGCTGGAACGTTAAGGGGACCGGTTAGCTCTGTTTCGACAGGGCGAAGCTGAGAACTTAAGCGCCAGTAAACGGCGGTGGTAACTATAACCATCCTAAGGTAGCGAAATTCCTTGTCGGGTAAGTTCCGACCTGCACGAATGGCGTAACGACTTCTCGACTGTCTCAACCATAGGCCCGGTGAAATTGCACTACGAGTAAAGATGCTCGTTTCGCGCAGCAGGACGGAAAGACCCCGGGACCTTTACTACAGTTTGATATTGGTGTTCGGTTCGGCTTGTGTAGGATAGGTGGGAGACTTTGAAGCAGCCACGCCAGTGGTTGTGGAGTCGCCGTTGAAATACCACTCTGGTCGTGCTGGATGTCTAACCTGGGTCCGTGATCCGGATCAGGGACAGTGTCTGATGGGTAGTTTAACTGGGGCGGTTGCCTCCTAAAGAGTAACGGAGGCGCCCAAAGGTTCCCTCAGCCTGGTTGGCAATCAGGTGTTGAGTGTAAGTGCACAAGGGAGCTTGACTGTGAGACCGACGGGTCGAGCAGGGACGAAAGTCGGGACTAGTGATCCGGCGGTGGCTTGTGGAAGCGCCGTCGCTCAACGGATAAAAGGTACCCCGGGGATAACAGGCTGATCTTCCCCAAGAGTCCATATCGACGGGATGGTTTGGCACCTCGATGTCGGCTCGTCGCATCCTGGGGCTGGAGTCGGTCCCAAGGGTTGGGCTGTTCGCCCATTAAAGCGGTACGCGAGCTGGGTTTAGAACGTCGTGAGACAGTTCGGTCCCTATCCGCTGTGCGCGTAGGAATATTGAGAAGGGCTGTCCCTAGTACGAGAGGACCGGGACGGACGAACCTCTGGTGTGCCAGTTGTCCTGCCAAGGGCATGGCTGGTTGGCTACGTTCGGGAGGGATAACCGCTGAAAGCATCTAAGCGGGAAGCCTGCTTCGAGATGAGTATTCCCACCTCCTTGAGAGGGTAAGGCTCCCAGTAGACGACTGGGTTGATAGGCCGGATATGGAAGCACCGCAAGGTGTGGAGTTGACCGGTACTAATAGGCCGAGGGCTTGTCCTCAGTTGCTCGCGTCCACTGTGT
>NZ_JAQYXC010000298.1:0-3727 GCF_036322365.1 Streptomyces sp. SP18CS02 | reverse complement strand
CGCGTGCGACGGGTGGTCGCTGGCGCCGCTGGTGCGGGACCTGGCCGAGGCGTACGGGGCCCGTGCGCGGGGGCGCGCGCCGGACTGGTCACCGCTGCCGGTGCAGTACGCCGACTACACGCTGTGGCAGCGCGAGCTGCTCGGCGACCCGGCCGCCGTGGAGACTCCGCTCACCCGGCACCTCGCGCACTGGCGGCACGCACTGGCCGGACTCGGCGACGAGCTGACCCTTCCCACCGACCGTCCGCGCCCGCTCCAGCCCTCGCGGGAGGGTGGCGTCGTCCCCGTGGACCTGCCGGCCGACCTGCACGGACGGCTCCTTGACCTCGCCCGCCGCAGCGACTGCACGCTGTTCATGGTGGTGCAGGCGGGGCTGGCGGCGCTGCTGACCCGTCTCGGGGCCGGTACGGACATCCCTCTGGGGACCCCGGTGGCGGGGCGTTCGGACGAGGCCCTGGACGATCTGGTCGGTTTCTTCGCGAACACGCTGGTGCTGCGGACCGACACGTCCGGTGACCCGACGTTCCGGGAGCTGGTCGCGAGGGCGCGGGAGACGGACCTGGCGGCGTACGCCCATCAGGACGTGCCGTTCGAGCGGCTCGTCGAGGAACTGAACCCGGTCCGTTCACCGGCCCGCCACCCCCTCTTCCAGGTGATGCTCGTCCTCCAGAACAACGCCGTCGCCACGCCGGGGCTGCCCGGCCTCGACCTCGTCGAGCAGAGCGTGCTCTCCCTCGATGTCGCCAAGTTCGACCTCACCTTCGACGTCACCGAGGGGTACGACGACACCGGTCGCCCCACCGGCATCCGCGGCTCGCTCCAGTACGCCGTGGACCTGTTCGACCGGGGCAGTGTCGAAGTACTGGTGGCGCGTCTGGTGCGGTTGCTGCAGGCGGCCGTCACGGCACCGGATGTCCCGATCGGTGCTCTGGACGTTCTGGCCGCAGGAGAGCGGCGGTTGCTGCTCGATGAGTGGAATGCCACGGATCAGCCGCTTCCCGCCGGGGCGGGAGTGCATGAGCTGTTCGAGCGGCGGGCCGCCGTGGCGGCGGAGTCGACGGCGTTGGTGTTCGGCGACGCGCGGTGGTCGTACGGGGAGCTGGAGCGGGAGGCGAACCGGCTGGGGCGGCATCTGGTCGGTCGGGGCGTGCGGCGCGGTGACACGGTGGGTGTGCTGCTGGAGCGTGGACCGAGGCTGATCGTGGCCCTTCTGGCGGCGCTGAAGTCGGGCGCGGCGTACACGCTGCTCGATCCCTCGTTCCCGGTGGAGCGACTGCGGGACGTCCTGGGTCGTGCCGGGGCCTCGCTGGTGGTGACGGCCGGTGATCTCGGTGACGGGCTGGGGCCGGGAGCCGGACTGGTGCGGCTGGACGCGGACGCCGACCGGATCGCGGCCTGCGACGGGACGGCGTTGGGCCGGATCGCGGGGCCGGAGGATGCGGCCTGTGTGATGTTCACGTCGGGTTCGACGGGCGTGCCGAAGGGGGTGGTGGCTCCGCACCGGGCCATCACGGGCGCCGTGACCGGTCAGGATTTCGTGTCCTTCGGGCCGGATGAGGTGTGGCTCCAGTGCGCGCCGATGTCCTGGGACGCCTTCGCACTGGAGGTCTTCGGGCCGCTGCTCCACGGCGGCACCTGCGTCCTGCAGCCCGGCGGGAAGCCGGAGCCGGCAGTGATCGCCGAGCTCATCGCGCGTCATCACGTCACCACGGCCTACCTGTCGGCGAGCCTGCTCAACTTCCTGCTCGACGAGTATCCGGGCTGCTTCGCCGGGATGCGCCAGATCATCGGCGGCGGCGAGGCCGCGTCGCCCGCCCACGCCGCGAAGGCATTGGCGGAGTATCCGGGGCTGCGGCTGGTCAACGGGTACGGGCCGGTCGAGGCGATGATCTTCGTCTCGACCCACGTCATCACAGCGGCGGACGCCCGGCGCCCGTCGATCCCGATCGGCCGGCCGATCGGCAACGAGCGGATGTACGTACTCGACGAACGGCTCCGCCCGGTCCCGACCGGTGTCGTGGGAGACCTCTACCTCACGGGGGCCGGCCTGGCCCATGGATACCTGGGTCAACCCGGCCCCACGGCCGAGCGGTTCGTCGCCCACCCCCACGGCGCTCCCGGCGAGCGGGTCTATCGCACGGGTGATCTGGTGCGGTGGCGGGCCGATGGTGTCCTGGAGTACGTCGGGCGTGCGGACGGTCAGGTGAAGATCCGGGGCTTCCGGGTCGAGCCGGGTGAGGTGCAGGCCGTTCTGATGAAGCACCGCAGCGTCCGTCAGGTGGCGGTGGTGGTCCGGGAGGACCGCCCCGGGGACAAGCGTCTCGCGGCCTACCTGGTCGCCGAGCCCGGTACCGTGCTCGACCCCGCCGACGCCCGGGCCCACGCCGCCGACCGGCTCCCCGAACACCTCCGCCCCAGCACCTTCACCGTCCTGGACGCCCTCCCCCTCACCGCCACCGGCAAGCTCGACCGCCAGGCCCTGCCCGTTCCCGCGACGCCCACCTCGCCATCCGGCGGCCGTCCCCCGCGCACCGCGCGGGAGGAACTCCTCTGCGGCCTCTTCGCAGACGTCCTCGGCGTCGAACAGGCCGGCGTACACGACAGCTTCTTCGACCTGGGCGGTCACTCTCTCCTCGCCGCCCGCCTGATCAGCCGCATCCGCACCAGGACCGGCCTCCACGTCGGCATCGGCGAGCTGTTCCACGCGCCCACCGTGGCCGCGCTCGCCGAGCGTCTCGACAGCGCCGCCACCGACGCCGACGCGGGCAGGGGCGCCGACGCCGCCCCCCGCCCGGCCCTGCTGCCCGCCCGCCGGCCGGACCGCGTCCCGCTCTCCCATGCCCAGCAGCGGCTGTGGTTCCTCGACCAGGCAGAGGAGCCCAACGCCTCCTACAACGTGCCGCTCGCCCTCCGCCTGCGAGGACCGCTCGACGCCGACGCGCTGCGCCGCGCCGTTGCGGACGTCATGACCCGCCATGAGGCCCTGCGCACGGTCTTCCCCATGACGGACGGCGAGCCCTGGCAGCGCGTCCTCGACCTGGACCCGGACGTGAACGCCGACGCGCACCCCGGCACGAGCACCGGCGCCGGCAAGGGCCCTGTGGCGGAGTCGGTCTGGCACGCGGCCGGTTGCGCCGAGGAAGACCTGCCCCGGGCCCTGTACGAAGCCTCCGCCCACCGCTTCGGCCTGGCCGACGAACCCCCGCTGCGGGTGACCGTGCTGACCGTCTCCGACGACGACCACGTACTTCTGCTGGTCTGCCACCACATCGCCGCCGACGGCTGGTCACTCACCCCGCTGACCCGGGACCTCGCCATGGCCTACACGGCGCGCCGAGCGGGCCGCGCGCCGGACTGGTCACCGCTGCCGGTGCAGTACGCCGACTACACGCTGTGGCAGCGCGAGCTGCTGGGGGAGGAGGACGATCCGCACAGCCTCGCCCGCCGGCAGCTGGACTTCTGGCGCGCTTCCCTCGCCGGGGCCCCCGACGAGCTGGCCCTCCCCACGGACCGGCCCCGGCCCGCTGTCGCGAGCCACAGAGGCGGCAGCGTGCCGCTCACGCTCGACGCCGGGCTGCACCGACGGCTGCTCGATCTCGCCCGCAGCAGCGACTGCACGCTGTTCATGGTCCTCCAGGCGGGGCTGGCGGCGTTGCTGACCCGTCTCGGGGCGGGGACCGACATTCCGCTCGGCACGGCCGTCGCGGGGCGTTCGGACGAGGCCCTG